>NZ_JAQFJH010000007.1:0-85271 GCF_030440025.1 Streptococcus sp. SO2 | reverse complement strand
CTGGGACTTCGTTAGAGTCCTTGTGCAGTCCTGGTTTGTGCGGGAAGCTTGCGTCATAAGAAGCCTTATTCGGAATCTGTGTACGACCGTCTTCCTTCACATACGCTGACAAGTTCGCACCAGCTTTGATCTTCGCGTCGAATGTTAATTCAACTGCTTGACCGCCATTGGCTTTGACTTGTTCTTCTGTAAGCGTCAAGGTAATGGTTTTACCGTCTACCTTGATTTGGCTAGCCTCAAGCGCTTGACCATTCAATTTAGCACTTGATGTGCCGGCAAATTCAAGAACGTCTACTAATGTATCTGTGACTGCGAAGGCTGTCGCATCTTGCGCTACTGTTGTTTTCACATTGTAAGTGAAGACTTGGTCACGTTTGCCAAGAGTTTCAGCTTCTTTGCCGTTCACATCTTTCTTGATCTCTGGCTCTTCTGGTGTTGGTGGCGTTACTGGAACTTCGTTAGAATCCTTGTGGTATCTTGGATTATGATCAATATCATAAGAAGCCTTATTCGGAATCTCTGTCTTACCATCTTTATTCACATAAGCTGATAAGTTGGCATTATCTCTAATCTTAGCCTTGAAATTCACTTCAATTGACTTACCGGCATCTGCTTTTACAGAAGCTTCTGTAAAGGCAACTTTGATGACTTGACCAGAAAGTGTCACTGTCGCCTTCGATCCTGCATCCTCACCATCAAGTTTAACAGTAGCTGAAGCATTCTCACCGACAAATTCTAGAACTTCTTTCAACTCGTCTGTCATCTCAAACACAGTTGCGCTGGCAGGCATTGTTGTTTTCAAAGTATAAGTAAATTCTTCATTACGTTTTGCAAGATCATAACGTTCTGCTCCGTTTACTTCCTTCTTAAGCTCTGGAGTAGTGGTTGGTGGTGGTGTAACTGTAACTGGTTTTGATTCTTTCTTAGAATCAGGATTATCATTAATGATGTAGCTAGCAGTATTTGGTACTACCGGCTTGTCTTTTGATTCATTTGGATAAGTCGCTAAGAGTGCATCAAAGGTAATGCCTTCCTTCACCTTAGCCTTAAATGAAACTTGTACAGCTTTACCAGCATATTGTTTCACTTGCTCTTTACCAAATGTGACCGTCAAACGTTGACCTTCTGTTGTTACAGTGAGGTCTTGAACAGCTTGGCCATCAACAGTGACCGTTGCTTCTCCTTCAAATGCCAATTCTTTGACGATATCATCTGAAATGGTGAAGGTATCTGCCACATGTGGAACCGTTGAGTCAATCGTATAAGTAAAGATTTCTGATAACTTACCAAGATCTGCGTGTTCCTGACCATTCACCTTCTTCGTGATTGGTGGTGGTGTAACAGTGACCGGCTTGGTTTCTTTCTCACCTTGTTGGTCATTCTTGTTGGTGTAAGTAATCTTAGCTTTGTTCTCAATAGATGGAACAGTTGAGCCTTTCTTCACTTTGGCATGAATCACGAGCTCTACTTCTTGGTTACCGTAGTCACCCGTATTCGCAAAATCTTTCATCGTTGCAGTCACGGTTTGACCTTGAACTGTTACATCGAAGAATTTCGCTGCAGCTCCCTTGATTTCAGCTTGACCTGGAGTCAAGTTCTCATCCAAGGTATCCGTTACAACGAAGGACTTGTACGTTGTAATATCATTTGGCAATTTCGCTTTGATATTATAAGTAAAGTCGGTTTCCGCACCGATTGTTGCCTCTGTCAGTGTTTCGTTGATTTTCTTATCAACACCTGGTTCTGATGGAGGGGTTACGGTGACAGGTTTCGTTTCTTTTTCTCCGCTATGATCGTTCTTATCTGTGAAGCTGAACTTCGCAGTATTTGGAATGTTGATACGACTCACTCCATCATTGATCTTAGCCGGAATAATCAATTCCACTTCTTGACCAGCAAGAGCTGTAGCGTTCGCAAAGTCCTTCATCGTTGCAGTCACGGTTTGACCCTCAACTGTTACATCGAAGAAGGCTGCAGCTGCTCCTTTGATAACTGGTTTGCTTGAAGTTTCATTGATAACTGACAAATCTCCTTCAAGTGTATCTGTAATCACAAATTTCTTGTAATCTGTAATATCTGTTGGAAGTTTTGTCTTAATGTTGTAGTTATACGCTTGACCTGTCGCGATATCTAAGTGATCAAGAGTTTCATTGATCTTCTTCGTTACAGGAGGTGGCGTTACGGTGACAGGTTTCGATTCAACTTCTTTCTCTACATTATTCTCATTTGTAAAGGAAATAGAAGCCTTGTTTTCAATGGTTGTACCTGTCACATCATTTTTAACTTTTGCAGGAATGACTAATTCAACAGTTGAGTATTTTGCAAGTTCACCAAACTGACCATCCTTTACCGTTGCCGTAATCTCTTGGCCATTGGTGTGGATATCAAAGAGGGCCGCTGCAGAACCTTTAATACTTACGTCTCCTGCAAGTTCCAAATTAGCATCCAGTGTATCACGAATCACAAATTTCTTGTAATTGGCAACATCACTTGGTACTGCTGTTGTAATGTTGTAGTTGTATGGTTGCCCATCAAACGTTTGGAAGCTATCCAAGTTTTCATTGATTTTCTTATCAATAGTTGGTTCTTTTGGTTTTGGTGGGGTAACCGTTACTTCGTTAGAAGTTTTCTTGATATCATTCAAGGCAACATCTGCCGTATTTGGCACTTTAACCTGACCATCTTTCTTGTACTTAGAAAGGTCAGCACCGGGGCGAATCTTAGCCTTGAAGGTCAATTCAAGGTATTGAACATCTTTAGTTTTACGACGCGTTACCTTACGTGAGATTTTTTCAAGTTGAGTTTTATCAAGAGTCAGTGAAACAGTTTGACCTTCAACTTTTGTAGCAGTTTTCAACTCAGTATTATCTTTTTCACCAAGTTTTACATTCAAGCTATCTGCCTGAACTTCCAACTCTGAAACAACTGTATCCGTAAGGCTGAATGTATCTGCAATGCCTGGCCATGGAACAGTCACCTTGTACTCGAAGAGTTCTTCTTCTTTCTTAAGATCTTCATGTTCCTTATCATTGACCTTCTTTGTAACTTCTGTCTCGACTGGTGGTTTGACATAGACTGGGTTTGAGCGTCGAATTGTACTTGGTTTGTCAGCTGTTTTAGCATGGTTACTTGGATCAGGATTATTATCCTCACCATTCCACATGATATTACCCTGGTTCAGCAAACCGAAACCATCATTATCCTGAAGAAGGGCCATAAATTCTTTGCTCGCTTGATTATTGCGATATTGCTCCTTCAAGCGAACGGTAATGGTCATTTTAGCTTTTTGAAGCACTAAGTATTCATAACCATTCACACTTGGTACATCCGCAACAACAACTTCTCGGTCGTTTCCAAGATCGTCCTTTTGCTTCACAACACGTGTCAGGATAGTACCTTCTGGGCCAGACGCATGATGACCTACAACTTCCAAACGATAGTCAAGAGGGTCAGTCAACATGACGTTCTTTTCAAATTCGTAGGCTACGTTATTGAAGTTGTAATCAAGAGTATAGGTGAACTCCTCTGCCTTGTCTGACAATTGTGCAGAATAGGCTTTTTTCTTTGTCAAACCAAGCGGGTCATCAATTTCTCCCAAGTCATTTCTCTTATCTGCGTCGGTAATTTTCTTAGTGACACTTGGGTAACAGTACTCGAGCTTTTGAACTTCAACTTTTTCATTACGTCCACCGATTTTTTGAGTTTTAAACTCACCCGTCTTGAAGACACCAGTCAACTCAGGAACTGTAACTTCTTCTTTTACAGGTTTATAATCAGCTGGCGGATCAACTTCATCCTCTTCATTCGTTTCAGGAGCACGTGCTTCCTTACTCAAATCATAGTCGAAACTGTTATTACCTGGATTGAAGACACTATCGGGTACATAGATTGTGACATTGTCGCCTTCTTGATTGATTCGACCACGAATTTGTTTTGATGGGTCTGTGACTTTTTCAACAACAGTCTTGCCATTGATTCGAACAGCATCCACCTTATATCCAGGTGTAACAGTGAACTCACCTTTAATGTCTTCCTTAATTAACGCAGCTCCAACAGATTCTAGAACTCGACTTGAGAACTTATTGATATCGCTTTGTTCATTAACATAGAAGGAAACATTCTTACCATTAATATTTTTAGCTGGAGAAGCCATCCCCTCTAATGCTTCATGGAAGATATCTTGGACTGAACGGTTGTCACCGATATTAAAGTATTTTGAATAACCTTCTCTATATGTGTCATAATATTGAGCTTTAGAGTTTTCAAAGATTGATACGTCTTCCCAGAAACCTACTACTACAGTCCCTTCGGAACCAACAACATTTTTAAGTCTTGTAGATGCTTCCTTAACCTCTTCCACACGCCCTAAAACGTTTTGAGATGCTTCAGTTAGCTCATTAAAATTCCAGGCACGTGAAAGAATTTTGTTACGATAATCACTGTACTCTAGACGAACCTTACCATCCGGGTCACGTTTCCCATTAGCAACACCATCCGTAATCAAAAGGAAGATGGTCTTACGACCGTTAGCCATATTCCCTTTTATTTGATTATATTGAGCAATGACATCGTCAATAGCTGGAACGGTTGGTGTTCCTCCTGCTACCTTAATATTATCAATGAATTGATGGATATCATTTTGATCAGAAGACAAGTTGCTAGACTTGTATTTGTAATCATAATCAGCTCCCCAACCACCAACAACATCTTTACGACCTGTAAAATCATTATTGTAGTAATAGTTGTATCCATCCGCACCTTGGAAGGTTGCCATCATAACTCGGTCTGATGTATCCGGGTTATCAGTCTTAACCAAACGAGGATTATTCTCATCATAATTTTCTTCACTGACAAATGTTGTCAATGTTTTTAAGGCATTTTGGACATTAGGAATGGTGTTCCTGAACGATCCACTCGCATCCTGAAGGATAACTAAGTCGACCGGTTTACGTGGAACTGTCCACTTTGTTTGGTCCGATTTCTTTATCTTACGATAACATCCATTCTGGATAATTTCCGTATTATCTCCTACTCGAATTACCTCAGTTTCATCAGCCGCACCACGACCGAAACGTAAACTAGCTAATCCTAATGGCACAGAGAGAAACAGAATCGTAAACAGAATGGAGACCTTTTTAATGAAATCTCTCATAATTTTCTCTGAAATCCTATTGTGATTTCTTCTTCCTCCTTTTTCCCGAAATGAATGTATGTTAGTTTAGCAATTCTTGTAACTCTTTCGAGAAACTTTCAGCAGTAGTATGATTTACTAATACATTCTTTACCTGTTGCTGTTTTGTCACAAGATACATACTTGGTATGGTTTGAACCTGTAAAAGATCGGCTGCGGACTGATCTTCGTCATAATAATAGGGGAAAGTATATCCTTTTTCTTTGATATACTGATCAGCAGTTTCCTTTGTTTCTTTTCCTGGTTCGTTCATATTCAGAAGAACAAAATGAATTTGATCTCCATACTTTTCATACATCTGCTGAACAATGGGTAGTTGTTTCTGGCAATGCGGACACCAACTAGCCCATTCGACAACTAACATAGGTTTATCATACAGTTCCGAGATAGCAATCAATTTGCCATCTTGAGAGGTCATTTTAAATTCTGGAAGTTGTTGACCTTTTAAACTCAAAGCCGTATTGTTCTTATCACTAGAAGTTGATTGCGAAACTGACGATGAACCTATATCTCCATCCTTAGTGGGTCGGGTGTAATAAAGTAAACCCACCGCTAAACCTATGATGACACCCACCGCTAAAAATGGTAGCCACCACTTGTCTTTTTGCATAACATCTCCTTTCCTTTAATAGTAAAATACAACGAATAAGTCTTGAGTAGATAACATATTAATACAATCAAACAAAAAACTGCGACTCATTCATTCCAAATGATATTTTATCATTTACTATTCATTTATACAAGCAATACGTTGTCAAATAGTAAACTTTTTTAAAAGTAGAAAATCGCCATTAAATACCATCATTGTACAGTTTTTCTAATCATAAACTTGATTTCGTTTTCTGAGATTTGTCAGAATATTCCCGTTTCCGATGCATAATTGTAAGCAAGGCAAGAAATATGAATTGCCTATATTACCTATACTAAAATTTGCATCAAAATACTTTTATAACATTGCAAAAATAAAAAAGATTGTCCAATCAGACAATCTTTTTATATTCTTAATATAAGTCAAGATAATTATCAACTTCCCATTGTGACACAAAGGTTGCATAGCTAGCCCACTCGATACGCTTAGCTTCAAGGAAGCTCGTATAGATGTGTTCACCTAGGGCTGCCTTAACCACTTCATCTTCTGTCAAAGCTTTCAAGGCGTTATGAAGCGTTGATGGAAGATCGGTAATTCCAGCTTCCTTACGCTCTTCTGCTGTCATGATGTAGATGTTTTCTTCGATCGGAGCAGGAGCCTCGATTTTGTTTTCAATACCATGCAAACCAACTTCTAGTAGAACTGCCATCGCGATGTATGGGTTTGCCATTGGGTCTACTGAGCGCAACTCAAGACGAGTTCCCATACCACGTGAAGCAGGCACGCGCACAAGTGGTGAGCGGTTACGACCAGCCCAAGCAATGTAAACAGGCGCTTCATAACCTGGAACCAAACGTTTGTAGGAGTTAACCGTTGGGTTCATGATGGCAGTATAGTTGTAGGCATGCTTAATCAAACCACCAAGGAAATGGTAGGCTGTTTCAGACAACTGCATTCCTTTTGGATCATTTGGATCAAAGAAGGCATTATTTCCTTCCGAATCAAACAAGGACATATTACAGTGCATACCTGACCCAGCAATACCAAATTTTGGTTTCGCCATAAAAGTTGCATAAAGACCGTGTTTACGAGCAATGGTTTTTACTACAAGCTTAAAGATTTGAATCTTATCACAGGCACGGAGAACTTCATCATACTTGAAGTCAATTTCATGTTGACCAACCGCAACCTCGTGGTGACTTGCTTCTACTTCAAATCCCATTTTAGTCAAGACATTCACAATCTCACGACGCGTATTGTCCGCAAGGTCAGTAGGCGCCAAATCAAAATAGCCACCTTTGTCATTTACTTCAAGCGTTGGGTCCCCATTTTCATCCAACTTAAATAGGAAGAATTCTGGCTCTGGTCCAAGGTTGAAAGATTTGAATCCTACTTCCTCCATGTGACGAAGAGCACGTTTGAGGTTGCCACGAGGGTCACCTGCAAATGGTTCGCCTTCTGTTGTATAGACATCACAGATCAAACCTGCAACACTTCCATTTTCATCTCCCCAAGGGAAGACTGTCCATGTATCCAAGTCTGGGTACAAGTACATATCTGACTCATTGATACGTACAAAACCTTCAATAGAAGAGCCATCAAACATGGCTTTGTTTGACAAGACCTTATCTAACTGTTCATCTGTAGCAGGAATTTCGACGTTTTTCATGGTTCCCAGAATATCTGAAAACATGAGACGGATAAAGGTAACATTTTTTTCCTTGACTTCACGACGAATATCTGCAGCTGTGATTGGCATGGGTTTTCTCCTTAATATATATGACTACTTGCGATTGCCTAACCGCGACCAAAGGGTGACCGTACTGAAGCAAAGCGCCCTTGCTGGAGGAGTTCATTGTGGAGTGCGCGACGCACTTCCGTCTGACTCACGGCTTTCTTGGACTTCGCCTCGCGTTCAGCATATTTTTTCTTAATCGCAGCAATATTATGACCTTCAGAGATATAATCTTTGATTTCAAGTAGACGATCCATGTCATTCAAAGAATACATGCGACGGTTCCCTTCGTTTCGATCAGGCTTTATCAACTCTTGATCTTCATAATAACGAATCTGACGCGCCGAGAGATCGGTCAACTTCATAACACTGCCGATAGGAAAAACAGCCATATTTCGGCGAAATTCTCTTTCCTTCATTTACAATTTCCTTCTTCCTGTCTATTATAGTCTAAAAAAAGACATACGTCAACGAATAATGTCATAAAATGTAACATTATTTTCTTTTTTTATCCCAAAAGAGTTTCAGTTGCTCAATATCATAATTTACAAGGATTGCGACAAAAACTCCCATAAATGTTTCAAATACGCGCGCAAACACGTACAAAAATGTTTCTCCGCTTGGTATTGATAGGGTAATGATTAACATAGCCGCTACACCACCGATAACTCCTGCCTTGTTGTTCATGGCGACATTTGTCATAATGGTTAACATGGTGCAAATCGGAACAACTAGTAAGGTTACCCAAAAGGCTCCATGAAATAAAGTGTTTAAGAGGAAAAAGACAAGGGCGTAAAAACCGCCAATGCTATTTCCTAAGATACGCGAAGTTCCAAAATGGACGCTCTTATCAAAGCTCTCTCGTAGACTGAAGACCGCTGTCAATGCTCCGATTTGAAGCCCCTTCCAGCCAAAAAAACCAAAAATCAAGAGAACTATAAATACAGCAATCCCCGTTTTGAAAGTTCGCATACCAAGCTTGAACTGTGACTTATCAAATTTATATTTTTTAAAATAACTCATAATCTCAACTTTCTACTACCATTTTAACATAAATTAGTTGATTTTATGAGTGAAAATCAATAGGAAGCGTTTTTAATTTAGGGCTATAAAAAAGAGGAAACAGAGTTCCTCTTTTCTATTTAAATTCAGAGCTTAGTTACTTTCGTCTTCTTTACGTTTCAACTGACCAAGTCCTAAAACTCCTACTAAAGCTGCTAGACCAAGATATGGCATGTAGCTTGAATCATTTGTACCTGTTTGAGGTAGAGTAGGGTTACCTTTTGGATTTGGAGTAGGAGTTGTTGGCTCCCCTGGTTTCTTAGGTTCTGGCGTTGTCGTGCGAACTGTGTTTGAAGCGTAAGCAACTTTATTCACAGTATTTACATAGGTATTTTCAAAGGTTCCGACAGCAATTCGTTTCATTTGAATATAAGTCTCAGCTTGGAATGGAGAATCCAACTGAATCTCTTGAAGGAATTCTTCCTTGAAGCGAATGGTAATCATTCCCTTATCTTTATCATGTTCAACCTGTGTTTCAGCTGTTAAGTCTGTCCCTGCCTTGATAACACGACCGTCTTTCAATCGGATATCAACCTTGGCAAGAACTTTATAATTTCCAGTGTATTGATCACCTTTTTGGTCATAATCATCTACAAAACTATAGTCATTTAAGTCCTCAGAATGATTTTGTGGAATCAAACCACCAATTAAACGATAATTGAAGTACTGGTTCAACGGAATTGTTTGGCCATCGATATTGTCACTGCTTGGATCCATACTGATTGTCACATCTTTTTTAGGTGTGATTTTCGGTACATTATTGACAACTACTTCTGTAGCATAGCCATTTCCAAAATCAATTTGGTAGGCTTTGTTTTCATACTTACCACCCGTTTGACCAAATTCAGGTTTAACTGTCATCGGATCTGTGATGAGCAATGATTTTCCTGCTGCTACATAGTTCTTGTAGAATTCGGCTGGATTATCAGCTGAGAAGAGTTGGAAAGCACCTTTAACAGTGATGTTTGCTTTCTTCAACAGCTCTTGAACCTTCTTAGGCGCAGCTTCTAAACTATCATATTGTTGAACACTGATACCTGGTACAAGGTTGCCCTCTAAATCACGGATCTTAACCAATTCTGGATGAAGGGTTAAGGCTTCTTCTGGATAATCATCCACATAGTAGAAACCATTTTGAATCGCTTCTTTAGAAGATTTATCTCCCTTGTATTGGTCCAAATCCCATGTGAGTTCATAGTAGTTCGTTGAACCAGCTAGAACTTCTTTGCCATCAATATTCACACCTTGCTTGTTCTTGTTAACTTTCAAAGGCTTGATGTAGTTGTTATTTGGATTGTCAGGATCATTTGGTTTACCTGGAGTCGTTACACGAACAATGTTTGACTTGACACCATAGGCATCGTTGACTGTCAAGGTAAAGTTATTTGTATAAGTCTCCCCATCATTCAAGACACGACCAACAACCGTTGGATAAAGAGTTTCAACAGGTTTAGTTAAATCAGCATTGTATGTTGCCAATGTCTCCTCAGTAGCCTTAAAGGTTACAGTGTGACTAGCTTTGTCATAGCTTGTTTCAAAACCTTTGCTTGCAGCCTTGGTTGCTTCCAAATCAAACTGATAGCCAGTTGGAAGTGGATCTACCAATACAAATGAAGTTGTTCTTGGACGACCAGCTGTCAACGCTTCTGTTTTCAACTCAAACTTCACTACAGACTGCTTAGCAACTAGAGTACGATCGATATCTACTCCATCCTCATTTTTAATTTCTTTATTAATCTGAGGTTGTGCAAAAAGACGATTGTAATGGAAGTGAACTGTTGGCACCGCTGGTGGTGTTGGCAACTGCTTAGGAGTTGGTGCTACCGGCGGAGTTGGCAATGGATCATAATTTGGCTCTTCTGGTTTTGATGGCTCTGGTTGATCTGGAGTTTTTACCGGTGGAGTTGGCTCATTTTCATAGCTTGGTGCTACTGGAGCTGGTTCCAATGGTTTCTCTGTCTCATATGTTGGCTCTTCTGGTTTTGATGGCTCCGGTTGATCTGGAGTTTTTACCGGTGGTGTTGGCTCATTTTCGTAGCTTGGTGCTACTGGAGCTGGTTCCAATGGTTTCTCTGTCTCATATGTTGGCTCTTCTGGTTTTGATGGCTCTGGTTGATCTGGAGTTTTTACCGGTGGTGTTGGCTCATTTTCGTAGCTTGGTGCTACTGGAGCTGGTTCCAATGGTTTCTCTGTCTCATAAGTAGGAGCTTGTGGTGCAGTTGGTTCTACTGGCGGAGTTGGTTTTTCTAATGTGATGGTTGGCAAATTAGTTGCTCGAACATTTCCGTTAATCGCAAACCAAATATTTGGCTTTTTGGGAGATAATTTCTCTGCTCTACGTGGATCATTCGCTGCAGGCTGTCCCAACACTTCTGAAGACGAAATTGTTCCGATAGTCATACTATTTGAAGGACCTGAGATTTCCACTGCTCCCGCACCATACCAAGAGTTTGGTGCATCTGCATTATCCCAACCAGAATCTGGTTGACTATTCTTATACATGGTGAAGCGGGAACCACCAACTCCTTTTTTGAAGTTTTCAGATTCTGTCGCATAAATTTGGCCGTTCTTTTCACCAACTGAAGAACCCGAAATTTTGATGAAATTCCCAGTATAATCTTTAGCCATCTCGATTGAGTTTGCTTCGCGGTTAAGAGACGCTACAGACATCAAGGCCTTGTCAAAATTAATAATTTGACCATCTTCATCATAGAATTGAAACTCAGTCTTAACGAAGAGAGAGGTAGCATCTTCTGTATTACCAGTATAAGCCGAAGCGAAAACCCCCATCGTTGGGTCTTTAAAAATTCCCAACCAAGCCTTATCATTGCGGAACTTGGAACTAGGATCAAGAGTATAAGTATAGACGATTTTAGAAACTTTTTTCCCTTGATAGTAAGTCCCCTGAAGATTCGTATAAGTTGCTGTTGCAGACTGACCTCGTTTCAGCAGGACTGAAGACCATTCAGTTGGTCCCTTACCACTTGTTACATTTGAATTGTACTCAGAATACTTACCGACTGTACCAAAGCTTTCCTGTTTGTTTGTCTGGTAGTTAGCATTTTGAATGTCTGTTACTTTAAAGTTATCCAACTGGAAGAGTTTATTGGCAAATTCTGCAGTATTCTTCACAGCTGCTTCCATGCCAGTATAGCTAACAAATTCACCAGTTGTAGTCAATGAAAGTTCAGCATTAGGCTCCGATTTGAAAATCAAACTTTGAGCACTTGGGCGACTCAAGTTTCCATCTTCATTCTTCTTTGATTCTGCTAAAGCCATAGCTGCCTTAATTTTAGCCTGCTCATCTTTATAAGCCTGCAACTTAGCCGGATACTCAGCCAACTCTTTCTTATATTTGGCAAGATCTGCTTCATACTGCTTCATCGCCGCTTCATAAGTTGCTTTTGCAGTTTCATTACGTTGTTTAATCGCTTCATTTTCAGCTTGAAGCGCTGCATTTTTTACCTTGTTGTCTTCAACAGCCTTCTCATAAGCTGCTTTAGCATCAGCATTTGCCTTTTGAACGCGAGCTAGTTCTGTCTGATAAGCCGCTAACTTAGTTTGATAGTCTGTTTCGTTAGCTGCATTCGCTTGTTTGACTGCTGCCAAGTCTTTTTCGTATTGTGCTATTTTAGCCTCATAAGTTGCCTTGGCTGTTTCATTTCGTTGCTTAATCGCTTCATTTTCAGCTTGGATAGCATTGTTTTTAGCTGTGTTTTCTTCAACAGCCTTCTCATAAGCAGCTTTAGCATCAGAATTAGCCTTTTGAACACGTGCCAATTCTGTTTGATAAGCTGCTAATTTAGCTTGATAATCAGCATCATTATCCTCTTTAGCTTTCTTAATAGCTGCAAGATCTGCTTCATACTGCTTCATCGCGGCTTCATAATTCGCTTTGGCAGTTTCATTACGTTGCTTAATCGCTTCATTTTCAGCTTTAAGCGCTTCGTTTTTCGCAGTGTTTTCTTTTACTGCTTTATCATAAGCCTCTTTAGCTTCAGCATTAGCTTTTTGTACTCGAGCTAATTCTGTCTGGTAAGCTGAAAGTTTATTTTGATAATCCTGTTGACTATCTTCATTTGCTTTTTTGACAGTTGCTAAATCTTTTTGATATTGTGCTAGCTTAGCCTCATATTCTGCTTTAGCTGTTGCATTGGCAGTGTTGATTTTTTCAACTTCTTCTTGATGACTTTTTAGATCTTTTTGATACTTGTCATCCGCTGCTTTGTTTTCAGCATTGATTTTATCTGTTTCAGCCTGATGAGCTGAAACATCTTTTTTATACGCTTCAGTTGTTTTCTTTACTTCTTCAGCCTGTTTAGCATAGTCGCTTTTAATCTCATCTTGTTTTTGAGCATTCTCTGTAGCAGTTGTGGCTGTTCCTTTGTCTTTTGTTTCATCTTGAACTACCTTAACTCCTGCAGATTTTGCATCAGCAACTGCTTTATCCAAATCAGCTGATGATACTTCTACTGGCAAAGCTGAGTCTTTAGAACCAGCCTTAGCTTGGCTTGCTTTGGCAACTTGGCTCATTTCACCCTGAGCTTCAGGTAGATTTGTGGCTGGGTTCCCTGTAGTAGCTACCTCAACTGTACTTGTACTAGTTGTCTCTGTAACTTCATCAGCAAATACTGCTTTGTCTGCAAAAGCAATCAAAGCAGTTCCTAAAACAGCACCACACAACGTTTTCGCAACTTTGCTTTTACGAAATCCATAGACTTCTTTTTTATTTTTCATTATAATCCTTTTCCTTATCTAAATTTAGTCGTTACTTTTTATACTAGCACTTTACAAGGCAGGATGCAAATATTTACTCTTTTTTTATTTATAGAAAAATTCCACCTATTTATAAATTAAATTAAAAAGAAGATGGTCACACCATCTTCCTTTAGTTAAACTATTTATTTTTCAGTCAAAGCTGCAAGTCCTGGCAATACTTTACCTTCAAGGAGTTCCATTGATGCTCCACCACCAGTAGAGATCCATGAGAACTTGTCTGCACGGCCAAGGTTGATGGCTGCAGCAGCTGAGTCACCACCACCGATGATTGATTTCACGCCTGGTTGTTTCACGATAGCGTCCATTACACCGATTGTACCAGCTTGGAAGTCTGGGTTTTCAAATACACCCATTGGTCCGTTCCAAACAACTGTTTTGGCACCAGTCAAAGCTTCGTCAAATTTAGCGATAGATTTTGGACCGATGTCAAGACCAAGGAAACCTGGGTCAACTGCTTCACCTTCAGTATCTTTCACTTCAGTGTAGTCAGCAAATGCGTTTGCTTCTTTTGAGTCAACTGGCAAGATCAATTTGCCGTTTGCTTTTTCAAGAAGAGCTTTAGCGACATCCAATTTGTCTTCTTCAACAAGTGAGTTACCGATTTCGATACCTTGTGCTTTGTAGAATGTGTAAGTCATCCCACCACCGATAAGGACTTTATCAGCTTTTTCAAGCAAGTTTTCGATAACACCGATCTTGTCTGAAACTTTTGAACCACCAAGGATAGCCACGAATGGACGTTCTGGAGCTTCAACTGCTTCTTGGATGTAGGCAATCTCGTTTTCAAGAAGGAAACCAGCAACTGCTTTTTCAACGTTTGCTGAGATACCAACGTTAGATGCGTGTGCACGGTGAGCTGTACCGAATGCATCGTTTACGAAGATACCATCTCCAAGTGATGCCCAGTATTTACCAAGTTCAGGATCGTTTTTAGATTCTTTCTTGCCGTCAACATCTTCGTAACGAGTGTTTTCAACCAAGAGAACTTGTCCATCTTCAAGAGCGTTAATCGCAGCTTCCAATTCAGCACCACGAGTGACACCTGGAAGGAAAGCAACGTCTTGACCCAATTTAGCTGCCAAGTCAGCAGCTACAGGAGCAAGTGATTTACCAGCTTTGTCTGCTTCTTCTTTTACACGGCCAAGGTGAGAGAAGAGGATAGCACGTCCACCTTGTTCAAGGATGTACTTGATAGTTGGAAGAGCTGCAGTGATACGGTTGTCGTTGGTAATCACGCCATCTTTTACAGGTACGTTGAAGTCAACACGAACGAGAACTTTTTTCCCTTTCAATTCAACGTCTTTAACAGTCAATTTTGCCATTAGATATGACTCCTTCTTTTTTTATACGTGTTAATTATATCACAAAATCCGCAAAAGAGATAGAAAAACCCTAAACTTTTCTTGTTCTTTCTTCTATCTATTAACCTAAAAACCTAGGATTGCAGTGCGGGAAATAGTAATCTTCACATAATTCGGTTGGAATAATTTAGGTGAATTTCTTGATTGATCTGCCTAATTACTTCTATACCATTCTTTTTCTAAGATTTTAATCCTTAATATTCTAAACTCTACAGTCCTTCTTTTTGAATTGCTAGGTTTCTTATTATACAATATAACTAAAATAGTTTCTTTAGTTTGTGCTATTTGAGATTAAAAGAAGGGGAATTGCTACCATGAAATTAGAAAGACTAATCTATATTTTACTGTCTCTTTTAAATAAGAAGAGAATAACAGCTAAAGAGATTGCAGAGAGGTTTGAAATATCTACTCGAACTGTATATAGGGACATGGATACACTCAGTTTAGCGGGAATCCCAATCTATTCGGAACGTGGAGATAAGGGAGGTTTCTATATACCAAGCGACTATAAGATAGACAGAAACTTTTTCACTGAGGAAGAGAGACAGTTTATCATTAATATGAGCCAAAATGTTAGTAAAATCGTTGGTCATTCAAGTCTTGACAGTATCGAACATAAGCTGTCTTCTCAAGAAATTACAAGAGCAAACAGTCCTTTTTACTTTGATCTCAGTTCCTGGACTCTTAATACAAATTATTTACTAGAAATTGAGGAAGCGATACAAACTGAACAGATGATTTCTTTTTCTTACTATTCGAAAAAACAAGAGAAAAGTCAGCGAACAATTATCCCATACAGATTGATCTATAAACTGAATGCTTGGTATGTTATCGGTTACTGCTTAGAAAAATTAGATTTTCGTATTTTTAAATTAACTCGAATTCGTGAACTAGAACTAGTGGAGATAAAAGATAAACCATTCGATTATCCACGTTTATCTCAAGAAAAGTTAGAGCTTTTTTTAAATCCCCCAAAACATAAAGTGGAGGGGCAAAGAGAAGAAATCGAACTAGTTTTTACAAGATTTGCACTCCCAAAAATCTACGATCACTTCACGGAAGAAGAAATCAGAGTCGAGGACGAAATAATAAAAGTTCAGGCATTCAGAGCTTTAACTCCTGCATTTTTTGATTTACTCTTAAGCTTTGGTTATCAAGTAAAGGTCGTATCTCCAAGTCACTTACAAAATCTACTGGTCAGTACTCTCAAAAAAAATCTTCAGCAATATGACAACCTGTAGTCATATTGCCTTTTGTATACTCTTAAGTGGGCAAAATATTTCATGATATTCATCATAGCCCAATTATTTTACAGGAGGTTCCAAATGGATACAAAAACACTTGCAGAAAGCTATTTTACGGCAGTAAATGAGGGAGGCTGGGAAGATTTCGTAGCTGAAAACTTTGATTATGGCATGTGCGATAGTATAGAAATTCGACAAGGACGTGATATTTATTTGCAAGGCGCAGGCCAATTCTATGCTTTGAGCCAGCATCTTGAAGTGAAGCAATTACTTGTTGATGGTCGAACAGTCTCAGCTTTAAATCGCTACCGTCTACATTCTCCTCAAGGAAAAGAACTCGAACTGGATGTCGCAGAATTTCTGAAATTCGATGAGTTTGATAAATTAGTTGCATCCAATATTTATTTCGACACCTATCGTTTTCAAAAATTTATCCAAGGAATTGAATAACAAAAATCTAGCTTCAAATTTACTCTTCAATTTCAAAACTAAAAACAAGATCTGACTAATCTACAGTCAAACCTTGTTTTTTATTTTTATGAGAAAATCCAAGATTCGTAAATCTGATTAGTTTTCTCTCCCCTTTCTAGAGAGCAAGCCGTAGCCACTCATTACTCCGAGGAGTCCCAGCGCTACTAGACTAGCATCTCTTGTCGCTCCCGTATTTGGGAGCTCTCTGCTTGTTTCTTCAACTTTTGCTGGTGCTGCTGAAAGAGCTTGATCCCTTGTTTGTGAGACCTGCTCTTCTTTCGTTCCTACTTCAACAATTTCTGGGATTGATTCCTTGAGAACCTCAGTAGAATGAAGGGTGCGTTTGCCCTGAGCATCAACTTCTACAAAGCGACGAACATGGCCTTCAACTCCTACTTGTACTAGCTGACGTTGGCCTTTGAGAAGGGCTGCATTTGGTCGTTCTTGACGTTTGAAGGAAACTGTCCCCTCTTCAACTTCCAGTTTCGGAGTTTCTAGAACTAAATCTTTCACACCTTCAGCTGGTTGGTTGCTCGATAGAACTTTTGTACCAACTTCGGTAATTTCTGGGATTGATTCCTTGACTACCTCAGTCGAACGAAGAGTGCGTTTGCCTTGGGTATCTACTTCTACAAAACGACGAACGTGGCCTTCCGCTCCTGCTTGAACTAGCTGGCGTTGTCCTTTGAGAAGCTCGGCGTTTGGTCTCTCCTGACGTTCAAAGGCTGTTGTTTCAGTTTCAATAACTAGTTCAGGGAGGGCCTCAACCGTTGGAGCCACTTCATTTGGATCCATACTTCCAACATGGTGACTTTCTTCTGCAGGAGCTAGTTTCTTATTTAGCTTTTCTTTCATTTCCGCAAAAGCTTGTGGAGTTGGCATCTCTGAAGCCAACAAAGTTTCTGCTTGGGCAATCAACTCAGCTTGAGAATCTTTTTCACGAAGGGATTCGAGCAAACCTTCCAATTCTTCTCTAGCAGTCTGATAACGTTGATTTCCATCTAGGTCTGTCCCTGCTTGTTTCAACTCATTCAAAGCCCGGTTGACTTCTTCTTGACTAGCATTGTGGTTTTCTGCTACAGCTTTCGCTGCATTGAGCTTCTCTACTAGTGCTGCTTGTTTGTCCTCACTTGAGAAGGTATAGGCAAGGGTTGACTGGCGACCTTGGGCAGCAGTGATTTCTTGTTTGAGGTATTCATCGTTGACAGCTGCTTTTGGAGAAACCAAGACATCAAACTCAGCTGTGTGTCCCTTGTAATGCAAGGTCAAGGTCTGACGACCAGTCTTTTGAGCATCGTAGCCCGTAATTTCAACACCTTGATCTGTGAAGGCATGACTTTCTTCTGTCTCATTATCATAGAGAACGCCGAAGCGCCCTTCTGCAAGATCCAGTTGCTCTCCTACTAGATAGTCCGTTTTCGGTTTCTGAGCAATGTACAGACCTGCTACTTCCTTTGGTTTTCCTTCATCTTGACCAGTCACTTGTACCTTCAAATCACCGCTTACTGGAAGTCCAAGATAGCTAACTGTGAGCTTTTGTTCCCCTTTTTGATGAGCGTCGTAGCCAGATACTGTCACACCTGAGTGAGTAAGGTTAATCAGCTCATCAGCTTGTCCCCCTTCGTACTGAACACGGAGGGTTCCGCCTCTGAGGTCAAGTTTTTCTCCCTCTTTGTAAACTGTCTTCTTAGGCCCTTTTTCAAGGCTAACTGCAGCAATTTTTCTTTCATCCTGCGGAATCGCTACTGCCAATGTGTTACTGATTTCTTTACCAGGTAGTTGGGTACGATAGTAGAGGAGAGTTGGTTGCTTGTCAAAGCCCAATGGTGCTGTTGCCAAGTCGCCTCCAGTTTCAGACTTCAAGGTTGCAATCGGTGTTTGTGAATCTGCCTTGTCGTAAACGGTGATAGTTGCACCCGCTGGAACATCAGAGAAGCCTAGTTGAACTTGATGGTTTCCAAGTGAACGGGCAGCTACCTTAGTCATTGGAATATTTTGACTTTCTGTATCTAGTGTTTCGTACATCTTCCAGTTGTAGATACGAATGGCTTTCCAAGGTGTTCCGTTATCTGAAGTGATAACTTTTAGGCGCCAGTCTTGAGCTGTGATTGGTTTGTCAAGAGTGATATCCGTAACGTGCGCTCTATTGCCACGGACTTCCTTAGCTAACTTCCATTCACCATCTGCATCTTTATAATAAAGGTCAAAATCTTTGGTGTTCATCAAACCGTCGTTTACGGATTCTCCACCAGCTCCCGCATGATCCATGACCCATCTAACAACACGGCGTGGCTTGGTCAAGCGAATATCCACACTACCGCTCAACTGAGCTGAAGACCACTTATCTGACAAGCTAGTAATGGTACCGTTCAACATACCTTCAATGCCTTCTCCACCTTCAGTATTTGGGAAAGTGCTACCAATAACCGTTGCCCCTGGAACAATATTTTCAGCCAAAGGTCTTGGGAGAGTTGTATCCTGAACTGTCATCCCCCAGTTAAAGGATGCCGTCGCCGCTTCAGAACGGAGGCCATTTTTACCAACTGCAACGACTTTCAGTTCCTGAGTCGTACCAGTCGCATTAGCAGAACGGCTAACTTTTGGCAAGTAGATGGTTGAAGCAGATGATCCTGTCAACAAACGCCAGTTATCTCCATCTTTTTCGTAGACTTCATAGAAATCTGCATCTTGGTTACCCGCAAACTGGACCACTGCTTCAGCTTCTTGGGCATTTTTAAGAGATTGTTTCACCACAGATAGCCCCGTCGGCGCTTGTGGTGCTTGGTGATTGTCCGAAATTGTTAATTGTCCTAGGTTGAACTGATAATCTTTTACAGCCCCTTCATGTTCGAAGAAGAGTTTGACTGCATAGATGGTTTTACCTGCTAGTGAGCTAAGGTCAAATTCTTCATTCTTCCAGTTATCAGAAAGTGTTAGCTCTTTCCATGCGGCTGCATTCTCAAATTTGTAGTCTGGTGTTGTAGAGAAAGCCATATAAACTTTAGAGCCTTTTCCTCCCTTGTGGGCAACACGAAGTTTGGTTTTCTCAGTTACTTCTAGTTTGGTAGAATACAAATTCACATCCTGGTTCGTCTTACCAGCTACATCACCTGAGAATTTAAGGGAGTTCCCTCCATTGTAGGCATCTGTAAAGTCATATTCTGCACGAAGTTTATCCCCCGTTGAAGTCTGCCACCAACGCCATGTTGGCAAGACTCCTGAAACAGAACGGTAGTTCCACTCAGAATCCTTAGAAACTTTGCCGTCTACAAACCACTTTCTACCATGACCTGTATTAAAAGAGGTAGTGAAGGTGCGTCCCACTGCTGGAGTGCGGTCCGCAACTAAATTGGCAATTCCATACCACTCTTTATCTCCTGGTTTTTGAGCCGTTGGATCTCCTTGGTAACCTGTAAAGAAGATGTCCTCGTTCTTGTGGTAGTCTTCGCCTGTTTTTCCTAGACTGGTAATCGTATCTGGCGCAAAAAGTCCAAGAGACAAGCGCAACTTGCCATTTTCATCTAAAAGAGCATCCCAGTTGACTTTGGTTTTATAAGAACCACCTTGTTGCAATTCCAAGCCTGCAAAGACATCATACTGGCTACGCTCTAGCCATTTAGCCATCTCTACAGAGTGGTCATTTTTTTCCTTGTTCCAGTTGAAGTTAGCAAAGAATTGATCTGCAGGGACCTTGTCACCTTCCTTTTGCATGAATTGGTAGTTGTAATCGCCTAGACCATCTTCGTGGTAACGGCCGTATTTGTAGGTCATAGCATCGTACCAAGCATACTTGATTGGGTGGTTGACCTTAGCCGCGTATTCTTTTGTATAGAGCATGAATTGGCGCATTTTTTCACCAAGAGGTGCTACCAATTCCCCCGTTGTTTCTTGGTTGATGAAATAGCCATCAAAGCCATAGTACTTAGCGAGATCAACAAGTTTTCTTGCGATAGGGAAGGTACCATCTGCATCTTGTTTCAAGGCAGCGGCAAATTTCTCTTGGTCGGCAATGCTGTTTGACCAGTTGAAAAAGAGGGTTCCATAAACGGGAACTCCGTTGCGGTGCCCGGCATCAATGACATCTGGAGTAGGGACTAGACCTTCCCAGAAGACCATTGAATCTAAGTATTGCCAGTAGTCAAAAGCATAGGCCTTGAATTCTTCTCCACCAACAGAAGCGTGGTCTTTAGCTTTCGAGTTGGTATTTGCTAGAGCTTGAACCTTGGCTCTTCTGCTTGCTTTTTCATTGACCAACTGACCTCTATGGCGCTTAGCGAGTTCAACTGATGAACGGTTAATGGGATCATCCTCACGCGCACCCGGTTCCCATTTCAACAAATCTTCCCATGTATCAAATTTGATTTCTTTTGGTCGGAGACTCTTTTCTTCATTTTTAGGAACGTCTGCTAGAGTCGGTTTGTCGGCTTTATTGTCAACCACTTGAGGAGCTTCCTCTGGTTTAGCTTCTTCTTTATCAGTTGGTTGAGCAGGTTTGTCAGCTTTATCTGTCGAAGCTGGCTTTGCCTCTTCTTTTTCATTGACCAAATCAGTTATTGCTGGAGTGTTTTCTGAAATTGGTTGCTCTGCTACTTTGTTTTCAGTTTCCTCTAATTGTTTTTCGATAGCTGCAGTGTCTGGATTAGCGGTTTCACTCGCACTTGTAGCTTGGGCGCTCGTATTTGCAGCTGTTTCAGGAACACCAACCTGTTCCGCAAGAGCTGGGCTCGCAAATAAAGCTGAACCAATCATCAAGGAACAAGCCCCGATTGACAGCTTACGAATACTGTAACGGCAACGTTTTTCAAAAAATAGATTTTTCATCTTATCCTCCTAATAAAATATAAAGTAAGCGCTTCACTTTTTGATAAAAAGTAACTGTTCTCAGTGTACACCACCAGAACAGGATCATCTTCATTTTATCCTATATGAAAGCGATGTCAATCTATTTAACATAAAAACTATAACTAGGATAATAATCAGTAAAATTTGGACACAATCCTATAAATCATCTATCTTAAAGGGAAACTATCTCTCATTTTAAAAGAAAGTTCTTGTTTCTTATGGAAATTTCAGCTAAACACTTGTGAGATTTACTTT
The DNA here is from genome assembly GCF_030440025.1 of Streptococcus sp. SO2. Next base: position 63,742 of record NZ_JAQFJH010000007.1, on the reverse strand, counting down.
TATCCTTTAAAATAGAATAGGAGAAATTCCGTTATTATTTTTCGGAGGAAAAAGAAATGTCCATTAATTGGCAGGAAATTTTATTTCACTTTTTAGGTGGTCTGGGACTATTTTTATATAGTATCAAGACCATGGGAGACGGTTTGCAACAAGCTGCTGGAGATCGCCTTCGTTTTTACATTGACAAATATACTAGCAATCCCTTCTTCGGTGTGCTGGTTGGTATCGGTATGACGGCGCTGATTCAATCAAGTTCTGGTGTTACAGTCATTACAGTGGGACTTGTCAGTGCAGGACTTTTGACCTTGCGTCAGGCTATCGGTATTGTCATGGGTGCCAATATTGGAACCACCGTTACATCCTTTATCATCGGTTTTAAGCTAGGAGATTACGCCTTACCTATGCTCTTTATCGGAGCGGTTTGTCTCTTCTTCACCAAGAATCGCTCCATCAATAACATCGGACGGATTATCTTTGGTGTAGGAGGTATCTTCTTCGCTCTCAATCTTATGAGCGGTGCAATGGAACCCCTAAAAGACCTGCAAGTCTTTAGAGACTACATGGTTGAACTAAGTAAGAGTCCTATTCTAGGTGTCTTTGTCGGAACTGGACTGACCCTACTCATTCAAGCTTCATCCGCAACTATCGGTATCTTACAGAACTTATACGCAAGTGGTTTGATTGACCTGCAAGGTGCTCTACCGGTCTTGTTTGGTGATAATATCGGAACGACCATTACAGCCATCATTGCTTCTCTTGGAGCCAATATCGCTGCCAAACGTGTTGCTGGTGCCCACGTTGCCTTTAACGTGATTGGTACGGTTATCTGTATTGTCTTCCTTGTTCCTTTCACTGGCTTGATTCAATGGTTTGAATCTGCACTCAATCTAGCTCCGGAAATGACCATTGCCTTTGCCCACGGAACCTTTAATATTACAAATACCATTATCCAGTTCCCATTCATCGGTGCCTTGGCTTACCTTGTAACCAAGCTCATTCCTGGTGAAGATGAAGTTGTCAAATACGAAGCTCTCTACTTGGATGAACAACTCATCAAGCAGGCTCCTTCTATCGCTCTAGGAAATGCCAAAAAAGAACTGCTTCACTTGGGGAACTATGCTGCAAAAGCTTTTGACCTTTCCTACGACTACATCATCAATAAAGATGAAAAACTAGCGGAGAAAGGCCACAAGACTGAAGAAGCCATTAACACAATCGACGAAAAACTCACTCGTTACCTGATTAGTCTTTCTAGCGAATCATTGAGCCAAAAGGAGAGTGAAATCTTAACCAACATCCTCGATTCGTCTCGTGATTTGGAACGGATTGGAGACCACGCAGAAGGGTTGATCAACCTAACAGACTATCTTCAACGTAAGGATGTTCAGTTCTCTGAGGCTGCTTTGAAAGAGTTAGCTGAGATTTATCATGCCACCACTGAGTTTATCAAGGACGCCCTTGAAAGTGTGGAAAATAACGATATTGAAAAGGCTCAAAGTCTGATTGAACGCCATAAAGAGATTAACAATATGGAACGTGTTCTCAGAAAGACCCATATCAAACGCCTTAATAAAGGTGAGTGTTCAACACAAGCCGGGGTCAACTTTATCGACATCATTTCCCACTACACTCGTGTATCTGACCACGCCATGAACCTTGCTGAAAAAGTCATCGCTGAACAAATTTAGTTGGTATGAAGCCACCTTGACTTAGGTGGTTTTTTCGTCTCTTAATAACATAAAAAAATGCTTTGATTCACAATGGAATCAAAGCATTTTAAATAGCTCTCCAAACATAATAGCAGAAACCGCGGTTCCTCTGTACTTAGCTTCTTCTCTTTTGATAAAGCGAGCCAAGTTGATCAATTCAGGTGCTGGGTGTTTGGGATTTCTGAACAGTTCAAGATTGACCAGACCCGAGAGACGGACTGCTAATAATTGCTCATTTGTAGTAGGCAGTTTCTTAGCAGTCTCTAAGAGAGCAGCGACTAAATCTTCACTCAAGCCCTGACGGGCATGATTATAGAGATTTTTTATAAGGCTTTCTAGATTTGGTTCTGCCATCCCGAGCAACCTCCCTTATGTTTAATAATTTTTAATCAAATCAACAGTTGAACGATCCAATTTTTTCACCAAGGCTTGCAAGAAAGCTTGAGCTTCTAGGAAGTCATCCATAGCGTAGAGGGTTTGGTGAGAGTGGATATAACGTGCACAGACACCGATAGTTGTAGAAGGAACACCGCCATTTTTCAGATGAGCTGCCCCGGCGTCCGTTCCGCCTTTTCCACAGTAGTATTGGTACTTTATACCAGCCTCTTCAGCCGTTGTCAAAAGGAAATCCTTCATACCTGGGAGAAGCAAATGACCAGGATCATAGAAACGAATCAAGGTTCCATCCCCAATCTTGCCTTGGCCACCATAAACATCACCAGCAGGTGAACAGTCAACTGCGAGGAAGACTTCTGGGTCAAACTTGGTTGTGGAAGTATGAGCACCACGGAGACCAACTTCTTCTTGGACGTTCGAGCCAAGATAGAGTTCGTTTCCGAGTTTTTGACCTGACAAAGCTTCTGCAAGCTCGCTCACCATGAGGACACCGTAGCGGTTGTCCCAAGCTTTTGAGATGATATTTTTTTCATTGGCTGTTAAGATCGCTGAGCTATCTGGCACGATGGTATCACCAGGACGAATGCCAAAACTTTCTGCCTCAGCCTTGTCCGCAAAACCACCATCAAAAATGATATCAGAGATAGCTGGCATGGTTGGTCCACCTGTTCCACGAGTCAAATGTGGAGGGACAGAACCTGAGATCACAGGAATTTCACGACCGTAACGAGTAAAGAGTTTAAAGCGTTGGCTGCTGACCACCATAGGATTCCAGCCACCGATTTCAACGACACGGAAGGTACCATCTGGCTTAATCTCGCTGACCATAAAACCAACTTCGTCCATGTGAGAAGCGACCAAGACGCGTGGTGCATCAGTAGCTTCTGAATGCTTGATACCGAAAATACCACCCAAGCCATCTGTCACTACTTCATCCACATGCGGTGTCAACTTTTCACGAAGATAGCTACGGACAGGCGCTTCATGACCTGAGATCGCAGGGATTTCTGTTACTTCTTTGATTTTTGAAAATAATGTTGTCATATCAGTTCCTTCTTTCTGTCCTCCATTTTACCACTTTTTATAGGAGAAGGATAGTGGAAATCTTAATCTTCCAACTTCCTTTCTAGAGTAAACAAAAAGAATCAGGCTGATTCTTTTTGTTTATGATTCCGTTTGAGTGAAAAGTGGTCTGGCACAGGATCCTTTCCTATTGGCGACCAGGGATGACAACGCAAAATCCGAGCCAAGCCCATCAGAACACCCTTGAAGCCATGTTTTTCAATAGCCTGAATCATGTAGTTGGAACAAGTAGGCTCAAAGCGACAAGAGGGTGGAAAGGCTGGCGAGATAAAGCGTTGGTAAAAGCGTACTGGCGCTATTAAGATTCGTTTCATTATTTCTTGGTTACAGCCATGGTGTGTAGTTGGCTGATTTCTTTTTTATTAAGGCGACGGGATTCTCCTGGACGAAGACCAGTCAAGTCCAGGTGACCGAAACGTGTCCGAGACAACTTATCCACTTGAAGACCGACGGCTTCAAACATCTTTTTAACCTGATGATTACGTCCTTCATGGATTGTCAACTGTACTACTGAGCGATTTTTGACTGGATCCACTTTGAGGATTTCATAAACAGCTGGCTTGGTTTTCTTGCCATCAATCTCAAGACCACGAGTCAAGGGGCGGAGATTTTCCTTATTGGCTACGCCTTTAACACGCGCAACATAAACCTTGTCAATCTCATTACGGGGGTGAATCATCTCGTCTGTAAAGTCCCCATCATTGGTCAAAATCAAGACACCTGATGTATCCCAGTCCAAACGTCCAACTGGGTAAATGCGTTCTTTTACATTGGGCAAGAGGTCCACAACAGTCTTACGACCCTTGTCATCTGTCACACTGGAAATCACACCACGTGGTTTGTTAAGCAGATAGTAGACCTTTTCTTCGTTGTAGATAGGTTGACCTTCCACTTCGACCTTGTCGCCTGACTTGATGGTTGTTGCGAGTTCACGTACCACTTGGCCGTTGACGGTCACCAAGCCTTGCTTGATCAACTCTTCTGCTTTTCTCCTACTGGCCACACCTGCGTGGGCAATATACTTATTGATTCTCATCTTCTTCTATCCTTTCACCAAATAATTGGCTTTCTTGAGCTTGAATCTCAAGCTCATCAATCACTGGCAGTTCTTCCAAATGGTTAATCCCCATGTAATCTAGGAAATAATCCGTAGTCACATAGAGATTAGGGCGGCCCAACACTTCTTTTTTCCCATCTTCTCTTATCAATTCAAAAGCCTGCAACTTTGCCAAGGCTCCACTCGAGTTGACCCCACGAATAGCATCAATCTCAATTCGGGTAATCGGTTGCTTGTAGGCAATGATGGACAAGGTCTCAAGGGCAGCCCGAGACAAACTTTGGTTGATGGGTGCCTTGGAGTATTCCTTCAAAATCGCTGCAAATTGAGACTTGGTGACCAATCTGTAAGCTGTCCCCGTCTCAATCAAAGCCAAACTGGAATCTGGGTCATTTTCATACTTATGGGCTAATTTTTCTAAACTCTGTTGGATGCCTGTCGGTGGCAGAGAAAGGAGTTCAGCCAACTGGCGGACTCGAATCCCATCTTCACCTGCTACAAACAAGAGCGCTTCTATTTCTGCTAAAGTACTCATCTTTCCTCTCTATCAAGTCTAGCTTTGTGCCTCTTGACTTTCTTCCTTCTTTTCCATGAGATAGATATCTCCGAAACTCTCCTCTTGAACGAGAATCAGTTCCTGAGTTTTGATTAACTCTAGGGTTGCCAAAAAGAGGGTAATAACCTCTTGAACATTCTGGGCTTCCTTGAACAAATCCTGCAAACGCAACTGGTCTCGTCCAGACAAGGACTCTTTTACAATGACCATCATGTCCTCAATCTTATACTCATCCCGCAAGATGGTCGTGTGGTTCTGAGCGAACTCCTCTTTTTTCTTGGCTAGGATATTTGAAAAAGCCAAAAAGAGGTCAATGGTCGTCTTATCATGTACAAGCTCCGCATCCTCGTAAATCAACTCTGTTGGCGCTTTGGAATAGTACTGGGCCCGATCTTGGTGCTTAGCCTCCAAGTGCTCACCCAAGAGTTTGAACTTGCGGTATTCTTCGATCTGGGAGAGAAGGTCCTGCTCCAGGTCATCCCCCAAATCAGCCACTTCTGCCACCTTTGGAAGAAGCTTGCGGCTCTTGATCAGCATGAGCTGACTGGCCATGACCATATACTCGCCCGTAACTTCCAGACGCATGGCCTGCAGGGTTGAGACATAGGCTAGATACTGTTCGATGACTTCTGTGATTGGCACATCGTAAATATCCATCTGATACTTTGAGACTAAGTGCAAGAGCAAGTCCATTGGCCCTTCAAAATCTTTTAATTTAATATCCATTATCTATATTTTTCTAAGGTCAGAACTGTTTTTAATCCTAATCTTTTTGCAATTTCGTACAAATCGACCTTGTTTTCTATTTGTCTTAGAATGAACTGTTCCCGCAAGGCTTGAGCGGATAAGGTTGGGAAACCTTTCTCCTTGACAAAGGACTCCAGCTGACGAAAGGCCCACTGACGAGAATAGGCTTTCCCTCCCCTTTCAAAGAGATAGGTCTGCCCCATCAAGGGTTCCAATTCTGGAATCAAGATCGTGGGTATGGTGACAATCCTCTGTTGGGAAGCCTTGTTAATTCGCAACACCTGAAAATCAAGATTGATATCCGCAATCTTGAGGGATAAAATCTCGCTTGGCAAGAGTCCCATTTCTAGGATTAAGAGCGCTAGCAAGCGTCCCTCTGGATAGTCACTTTCCTGCCAAAAAGAGTCTAGGTCTAGAATCTCTGGTTTTTCAATCTTCTTTTCAGCTTGTTTAGCTAATTCCAGACGGTAAAAACTGTCCACTTCTCCTTTTTGGTAGAGAAAGTAGAGAAATTGGTTACAGGCAGAAAGTTTTCGCTTCTGGGCGCTGATTTTTAGGTTGGCTAGCTGGGCTTGGTAAATCTTGAGACTAGTCTCAGAGATCCGCTCCCCTACCATGTCTAAAAATTGCTCCAGATCATACCTGTAAGACTGCTTGGAATTGGCAGACAAATCCTGCTTTCCCTCTAAAAAGGCTGAAATGCTATCTCTCATTTGCATCGAATCTCATATTCCTTACTAAAGTCATGCAAGAGGGCATTAACTGCCTTGAGGATGGACTTGCGCGTGATGATTCCTTGGAAAATTCCTTCACCATCTACGACTGGCAAGAAGGGTTCATCCACCAGTTTATGGAGGACTTCAGTGATGTTATAGTCTGGAGCGACGACTGCCACATCTGTCTTGGTCATATTGACGATGTCTGTCGTTGCCATCTGCTCATCCGTCAAACCTTGCTCCATTTGATAAGCCAAAATGTCTCTCAGACCAATGGTTCCGACAAAGCGTTTGTCAAAAGTCACAACAGGGATACGGGTATAGGTGATTTGGCTCAACACCAAAATTGCATGGTCAGCGTTATGGGTATCAATCAAGGCTGCTAGATTCTCAGCAGGGGTAAGAAAAGTCTCTTCCTGCTCCAATAAAAATGCTTCAAATTCCTTGGCAATCATCGAGCAAACTCCTTGGACAAGCCTGGATAAACCTCATGGTCACGTGTCAAAAAGTCTACTTTAAAATAGCTGTCATCAATCTCCACTCGAGCATAGAGACATTCTCTGATAGTCCCTCGTGGTTGGCTGATGGAGCCTGGATTTAGAAAAAGAGTCTTGCCTTCCATCCAAGCATTTGGCACATGCAAGTGACCATAGAGACAGATATCGGCATCTTCTTCCTGAGCCCAGTAGTCCAACTTTTGAAAGTTGAAATTGATGTCAAACAAGTGTCCATGCGTCTGGATGATCTTAGTGGGACCAAGTTGAGTCACCAACCGTTCTGGGTAGCCAGCATAAAAGTCCATATTTCCTTTGACGACATGAATGCCTTCCCAGAGCGGAGAGTCTGGACGGAGTTCTGAGTCACCATCGTGAAAAATGGCATCAACTTTCCCCAGATAACGATCACGAATTTCTTCCACAATCAAGCTATCGCCATGGGAATCACTCATTACAATGATGGTTTGCTTTGCCATGATGGAAATACCTCCAAAAGTTTCTTAACGGCTAAGGCACGGTGGGATTGGCTATTTTTTTCTTCAAGGGTTAATTCAGCTGCTGACTTACCTGTCTCTCCCACAAGGAAGAGCGGATCATAACCAAAGCCATTTTCACCCTTGGGTTCAAAGTTGATATAACCTGGCCAGTCAGCTTCAACCACCAAGCTTTCCTTGTTTGGACTAGCTACGACTAGGGTTGTGTGGAATTGAGCCGAACGGTCCTTGAGTTCAAAGACCATGGCCAATTCGTGCAAGAGTTTGGCATTGTTTTCACGGTCGGTTGCTCCCACACCTGCAAAACGGGCTGACCAGACTCCTGGCAAACCGCCGAGGACATCGACTTTGAGACCTGAGTCATCTGCTAGCACCATCTTGCCTGTTAATTGGGAAATGGTTTCTGCCTTGAGGCGGGCATTTTCTTCAAAGGTCATACCTGTTTCAGCTACTTCAGGCAAATCTGGATAGTCATTGAGATTTTCCACATCGTAGCCTAACTTGTCAAAGATAGCTCGGAATTCCTTGGTCTTTCCTTCGTTACGAGTCGCAATGAGCAGAGTTTCTCTGACCTTGCTAGTTTCAAAGAAGGTTTCCACTTCAACTCCTTCTTTAGGCAATTCGACATGCAAAAGCTGTCCATTTTCAATCAAGAGCAGGGCACCCTGACGTTGGATGACTTCTAGATTGCGGCCTGCTTCAGCATTTAAAATCTCAACGATAAAGGAGAGCAGACGGAAGTTAGAAGACCAGCGCATCACCGTTATCGTAATCGGAAAGCCATTTTCCTCGTCACGAAAAATCCGCGCTAAATCCATAAAATCAAGCTCGAGAGAATCTTTGATAAGGCTATAGATGCCTCCATAGACATCCCAGACACCGACATACCAGTCCTGGTCATCCTTGTATTCATAAATTTTATTTGTCATAATGTTACATGCTCCACATGAATCTCTTTTTCCAGCCATTCTTCCCCAATCTGGGCAAAACTTTGGCTACTGGCTGTTGTGTAAAAACGATGTTGAAGAGGTCCCGCATCTCGGCTACGGTTGATTTCAAAATAGTTCAGCAAAACCGAGATATCCCGTACACACTCTGCCCCACTATCAATGAGCTGAACCTTTGGTCCCATGACATTTTGGATGATAGGGCGAAGGAGTGGGTAATGAGTACAACCCAAAATCAGGCTATCCACCTTTCCAACCAAGGGGCGCAGAGTTTCATAGACCACTTTCTTAGTTACACTGGTTGAAAGGGCACCAGACTCCACCAAGGGAGCAAACTTGGGACAGGACAAACTCTCCACCTGTAAATCCGGATCCAGATCATGGATTTTCTGACGGTAGATATCTGATTGGACCGTCATGGGGGTTCCAATTACTCCGATTTTCCCACCTTGACTGGACTTGATGGCTGCCGAAGCTCCCGGCAAAATCACACCTAGGACAGGAATATCTAGTTGAGCCTTGATTTCTTCCCAGACGACCGCAGTCGCAGTGTTACAAGCAATGACAATCATCTTGACATCCTTGGTCAAAAGAAAGTTGACCAACTGCCAAGTATATTCACGAATTTGCTCAGCAGGACGGGGGCCATAGGGTGCCCGCGCCGAATCTCCAATATAGACGATTTCTTCATGGGGAAGCTGGCGCATGAGCTCACGAACAACGGTCAAGCCCCCGACACCCGAATCCAAAAAACCAATTGGTCGATTATCCATACAGTCTTCTTTCTAGTATTTTTTCTGATTGATAGTTCATCATAATTACTCGTCCTAAATGAACGGATAGACAGCTTGATAGAATGGCAACTGCCTCTCTCTTAATCATAATCAAATATCAATAGAATGCAAGGAAAAAGTCTTATCCTTGAGAACTATTGAACATAGTGAGAAGTCTGGAACTTTCATCCCAGACTTTTCCTATTTATTTCTTTTTGTTCTTAGCAAGAGCTGCTTTTTGTTGGCGGATAATCTGGTGGTAAACTTGTTGTACCTTGGCTTCGCTTGGTTTTTGACCATTTGCGCTCAAAAGAGCACGAACTGCCTCAGCGTTCAAACGTGGGTTGTCCGCAAATTCTTTTTCGATTTGCTTACGAACCAAGTACATCCCTCCAAGAGCTCCTCCTAGAAAAGCTAACACAATCAAGATAATTGCTAAAAGTAAGTCCATTCTTTTTCTCCTGTTTCTTTTTGAGTCTTCTATATTATACCACAAAGTGACTTTCCTGACTAGTTTAGATTCCCTGTTGATATTAGTTATTTTTCCACCCTGTGTTTTGAAGAAAGCTTCTATTTTACGCGATTTGCTAATGCTATCATCTTATAAAAATAGACAAACACAAAGCTGTGTTTGTCTATCATCCGAAACAGTTATAGGAGATACCGTCTCTTTACTGTCTATCTTTCTTTTCCCAGATTAACAATCTGAAACTAGTGTAAATCAGAACGATTCCGCTCAGCTGAATCCATAAGGAAATTCTTGAACCTGTGCTAGGAAGATGACCTGCATTAGAAATCATTGATAACTCCTTCGTGCTCTTCTCTGTTGATATCTGTTTAATATCTTGCACTTGTTTTGGAGTGTCTAAAAGAATTTGAGAACTTTTTGGAGTAGGTGGCTCGGAATTTGTCTGAAGTCGTTGATCCTGTTTAGCAAGATTCCTATCCGTCTGATCTAGAATTTCTCTATAGTAATCATCCGCCTGCTGCTTTTCTTGCATTTTCAGTTTAGTCACTAAACGGTTGTAGTTCACTTGAGTAGCAGCTTGTGCCGTTTGCAAGTTGCTCAACTGCTCAATTGCCGCAAGTTGCGCTGCTTCCTTGGCTTTCACCTTTTGTTCAGCTGCTTCTAGCACCTCTTCAGCTTTGGAAAGTTGTTCTTCAGCTTGAACCAAATTCGACACTTTACTCTTTGCTTCCATCACTGCTGTTTGAGCTTTGACGAGTTGTTCCTGAGCAGTATCCCTTTTTTCAATAGCATCAGCAAGCGTACTAGTAGCATCTTTAAGCAAAGCTTCTTCTTTGGAAACATCTGCTTGTGCAGCAGTCAAGTTCTTTTGTGCAATAGAAAGGGCATCCCTAGCTTTTGATAAAGCCTTCACTTTATCATCCTTTTCCCTTTCAACGTTATTAGCAGTTGTTTGTGCTAACCTCAAGGCCTCTTTATCAGTTTCTAACTGATTTTTAGCTTCTTCTAAAGCTTGTTTAGCTTGTTCAAGCCCAAGAGGTGTTTGCGCTGCTTCATCAAAGGCTGTTTGAGCTTGAGTGGCTACTAACTGAGCTTGTTCAAAAACTGTTTTTGCATTTTCCTTATCAGCTTGAGCTTGATTATTTGCAGCCTGAGCTACATCAAAGGCTGTCTGAGCTTGTTCAAGCTTTTCTTGATTTGCTTCCCCAGATTTTCCACCAATTGGCGTCGCGTCAAAATTGTTTTTACTAGCATATTTCACCTGATCTTCCGAAACCATCGTGAAATGAGATACTGTAATATCGTTCTCCATTGAGAAATCAACGCCTAGATAATTCTTTTGACCTCCTGTATTCAAACCAGAAATAGATTTAGCATGCACCCACTCATAGCCATTATACATGAATTCAACTAATGAAAAATAAATATCACGTTTCATATCTGCAACACTCATTTGAGAAGTGTTTGCCTTCCAGATATATGCATTTTCGTAATATTGAATCCCTTCTTGTTCTTGTTCAGAACTAGTTGTAACCAGTCCATACTCACGCGCAACTCGGTTAATACCCCATGCGTCATGATGGTAACGATTCATCAAATCCCAAGACCAATTATCATTTTTATATTCACGAGCTACTTTATCCGCAAATTCAAGTGCTGAAGGAGTAACAACTACCTCGCCCGTCCCCATTTGCGAACGAATTTGGTTAATCAATTCTGCTGTAAACTGAGATATTTCCAAACGGACATCATAAGGAATATTATTTGTATCTATCAGCGTTTTACTATCATTTGGGTCTGCTACATAATTGTTAAAAGATTTAGCCTTATCATTTACAGCTGTCAAGGTAGCTTCAATCTGACTAATCTGTGACTGCGGAGTATTTGGATCTGCCAACTGTTTTAAAGCAGCAATATATTCTGGAGTCATATAGAACGTATTCTTAGTATTAGATGTAACTGGAGCACCTGTATTCTTAGCTGCACTCAATGTAGCTTTTGCTGTTTCAAGTGCTGACTGTGTCTTTTCTGCTTTTGCACTAGCATCATCAAATGCTTGCTTACTTGTTAATACTGCATCATCAGCCTTACTCTTATTAGCAGTTGCTTCAGCTAATTTCTTCTGACGTTCTTCATCTGATTGATTGGCCTTTTCTACACCTTGTTGAGCTTTATCAACCGCGGTTTGACTGGCAGCGACTTTCGTTTTTGCTTGTTCAAGGTTTGTATCCGCGTCAGATGTTGACTCTGTCAATGTTGACTGTGCAACATCAACATCTTGTTGAGCTTGGGTTGCTTTTTCAGCTTCCCCTTTTTCCTTCTCTTTTGCAGTGGCTAAGGATTGAGCTTGATGATCCACTTGCGACTGTGCTTCTTCAAGCTCAGTCTTGCTACTTGCCAGATTGGCTTCTGCTTTTTTTTCTTCATCCAACTTGGTCGCTAGGTCTGATTGCGCTTCTTTTAATGCAGTAGGCGCAGATTCTACAGCCTCTTTTGCTACATCAACACTCTGCTGAGCTATCTTCAGTTCATCTTTGGCTGTAGCTGTGGATTGTCTAGCCTCCTCTACATTCCTTTGAGCTTCCGACACTACTCGATTTACACGATCAAAGTCTGCTTTTGCTGCATCTACTTCACCTTGTGTAACGTTAGAAACAGGTGATTGTTTTTCTTCTCTTTGAGAACTCGTGTTCTCTCCTGAAGGCGTTGAGTTTTCACGCACTTGATCCGCTTTAACACCTTTCGTAAAGAAAATCGAAAGAGCAACTGCACTTATTGAAAATGCACTGAGCATTTTTTTAAACATAAAATATTCTCCTTTAATTTTTATCATTAGGAAAAATGACTAAATTATTTTATCATGTTTACCTTTATCAAGAAAGACGTCAAGTATTAAATATAGCGTATTTATTTGAAAATCAAAGAAATTGTCATTAAATTGTCATTTATTTTTTTCTAAAAATCCTCATAAAAACGGGAATCTTTCAAGGAGGACATTTTTATAAATGGTTCTTCTTGACAATCTTTTTACTTTTTTTTACATTTTAAAGACGAGTTTTAAAAAACGGTATATTATTTAATTATTTACTTTTTTAGTTGACAATCATTTTTCTTTATTTGAGTCAGTTAGCTCTATCCTGTTATAAATATTTAATATATACTTCTGCAAAATAAAAAACAAACTTCATCTAGAAGCTTGTTTTTTCTGAACCTTACTCTAAAATCGTTTATTTACTTTTTAAATATAGTGCTAGGCTATGATACGGTTTCAGAAGGATTTTTTCTGATACTTCTACATCTTCATAGTTTGAAATCAGAATCTGTCCATTTTGATAGTCTACTGGTAAGTCGATTTCTACTTCTGTGGCATAAAAGTTATTGAGGACCAGTAACTTTTCATCCTCATACTGACGTTCAAAGGCATAGACTTGCTGACTGTCTTCAAAAGCTGGTTTGTAGCTCCCTTCTGAGATGAGCGGCATTGCCTTACGAAGTCGAATCAAGTTTTGATAGAAGGCGAAAATTGGGCCTTTGATTTCATTTTCTACGTTGATATCTTTATAGGATTTACCAGCTTTCAACCATGGAGTGCCTGTTGAAAATCCAGCATTTTCTGAAGCATCCCACTGCATGGGAATGCGTGAATTATCACGTGACTTGGCCTGAATAATCTGGAAGGCTTCTTGTTCACTTTTCCCTTCTTTTAAGAGCATCTGATAGGCATTGATGGACTCGACATCCACATAATCAGCCATGGAATCATAGTCTGGGTCAACCATTCCGATTTCCTCACCCATATAGATATAAGGTGTCCCACGTGACAGGTGAATGCTGGCAGCCAGCATAGTCGCCCCTTCATTGCGGAAATGTTGAATATCTACAAAACGATTTAAGGCTCGTGGTTGGTCGTGATTGTTCCAGAAAAGAGCGCTCCAGCCATTTTTGTCACTCATTTCCTTGCCCCAGCTATGGTAAAGACTTTTCAACTCTTCGAAATCAAAGGGAGCTAAAGTCCACTTCTGTCCGTCCTTGTAGTCCACCTTGAGATGATGAAAATTAAAGGTCATGGATAACTCCTGACGGTCAGGTGACGAATAGAGGACACAGTTTTCCATGGTGGTAGAGGACATTTCCCCAACTGTCATAAAGCTATCGTCTGATCCAAAAGTGGCTTGATTCATCATGCGCAAATAGTCATGAACGATGGGCTTGTCTGTGTAAGCTGGCTTGCCTTCATTTTCAGGACAATCCACTAAGACCTCATCCTTGCCGATCAAATTGATCACATCAAATCGGAAACCTTTGACCCCCTTGTCTCGCCAGAAATTGACAACCTTGAAAAGTTCCTTGCGGACATTGGAATTGCGCCAATTAAGGTCAGCCTGAGTCTCGTCAAAGAGGTGGAGGTAATATTTCCCTGTATCCCCGAAAGGTGCCCAGGCAGAGCCGCCAAACTTAGACTGCCAGTCTGTCGGTTGGTCTTGGATGAAGAAAAAGTCTTGGTAGTACTGGTCGCCAGCTAGGGCTTTCTGAAACCATTCGTGTTCTGTCGAGCAATGATTGAGCACCATATCTAACATAAAGTCAATCTTGTGCTCTTTACCGACACGTACCATCTCTTCAAAATCAGCCATATCACCAAAAAGAGGATCCACTGCCATATAATCTGAAATATCGTAACCATTATCCCGTTGGGGGCTTGGGTAGAATGGATTGAGCCAGACCATATCCACACCTAGCTTGGCTAGATAGGGAATTTTTTCGATAATCCCACGGAAATCCCCAATACCATTTCCAGTGGTGTCTTTATATGATTTTGGATAGATTTGATAGACTACTTTTCCTTTATCAAGTGCCATCTGTTTCTCCTTTTCTGATAAAAGGGAGGAACCCGTGTTCCTTCCCTGTTTGTTTTATTTCAATTATACTCAATGAAAATCAAAGAGCAAATTAGGAAGCTAGCCGCAGGTTGCTCAAAGCACCGCTTTGAGGTCGCAGATAAAGCTGACGTGGTTTGAAGAGATTTTCTAAGAGTATTAGATTCGTGTAGCGACCATGAGAGCTTCCCCAGCTTGGATAGTTGTTGGATAAGTTCCAGTAATAGTCGCTGTATAAGCATCTTGGTTCGTGATGATAACAGGAGTTTCTGTCACGAGACCTGCAGCCTTAATGACATCCATATCAAAACGAATCAATTTTTGACCTACTGTGACGTGGTCTCCTTGGGCTACGAGACTTTCAAAACCTTTACCATCAAGACCGACTGTATCCATACCGATGTGAATGAGCAATTCTACCCCCTCATCAGAGACAATACCGATGGCATGCTTGGTAGGGAAAGGAACCGTCACCGTCCCATTGACTGGAGCAGTCAACTCACCTTGGCTTGGTTCAATGACTAGACCTTGTCCCATGACACCTGATGCAAAAACAGGGTCCGTCGCTTGACTCAATTCTTTCACTTGACCAGTCAGTGGGCTGATAATTTCTACTGGAGCAAGGGGTACTGGTTCATGACTGACAAATTCTGCCTCTTCTTGGGCAACGAATTCTGCCTGTAAGGCTGTATCATCCTCTGTCTTTGTAAAGAGACCGACCTTGCGGAAGAAGAAAGTCAAGAGCATTGGTACAACAATAGCAACTAGCATGGTTCCTGCAAATGGTAGCATATATTGAGGTTGAATAGAGAGGATACCTGGCAAACCTCCGATACCGATAGAAGCTGCTGTTACATTGAAAGTAACGGATAACATGCCGGCAAGGGCTGAACCAATCATCCCAGCTACAAATGGATAGATGTATTTGACATTGACCCCAAAAAGAGCTGGTTCTGTAACACCGAGATAGGCTGAAATGGTTGCAGGAAGTGAAATCTGAGCCTCACGCTCATCATGACGATGCATGAAATAATAGGCAAATACAGCAGAACCTTGAGCAATATTAGAAAGTGCAATCATTGGCCAGAGGGCAGTTCCACCAGCATCCGCAATCAATTGTGTATCGATGGCATTGGTCATATGGTGCAAACCAGTGATGACAAACGGAGCATAGAGGGCACCAAAAATCGCACCGAAGAGCCATTTAACTGGACCAGTCAAACCTGCCAAGACAATTGCTGAGAGTCCTTGACCAATTGTCCAACCGATTGGTCCCAAGACAGTGTGAGCCAAAATCAAAGCTGGAATTAAAGACAAGAAGGGTACAAAAATCATGGAAATGACTTCTGGTATACGCTTGCGCCAGAAGATTTCAAGATAAGACAGACTCAAACCTGCAAGCAAGGCTGGGATAACTTGTGCTTGGTAACCGATACGATTAACAGTGAAGTATCCAAAATTCCAAACCCAGTTTGCTGCAATCTCTTCTGTTGAAGTAGAAGCAACCGCATAGGCATTGAGCAACTGAGGCGATACCAAACAGATCCCGAGCACAATTCCCAAGATTTGGCTGGTTCCCATCTTACGAGAAACAGACCAAGTAATCCCTACAGGTAGGAACTGGAAGATAGCTTCACCAGGCAACCAAAGGAAGTGATTGACACCTGCCCAAAACTGAGAAGATTCTGTGATGGTCTTGCCATCCAACATCGACCAATGCACACCTTCCAAGACATTACGAAAACCGAGGATTAGTCCTCCGACAATCAAGGCTGGAATAATCGGAGTGAAGATTTCTGCTAGAGTGGTCATAATACGTTGGAGTACATTTTGATTGCTCTTAGCTGCTGATTTGGCCGCTTCTTTGGAAACACCCTCAATTCCAGAAACAGCTGTAAAATCATTATAAAAGATTGGCACGTCATTTCCAATGATTACCTGAAATTGACCTGCATTTGTAAAGGTTCCTTTAACAACTGGAATTGACTCGATAGCTTTAACATTAGCCTTCTTATCATCTCCTAGAACAAACCGCATCCGTGTCGCACAGTGGGTTACGGCAGTGACATTCTCCTTACCTCCGATTGCTTGAAGCAGATCTTTGGCTTCTTGTTCAAATTTTCCCATTTGATTCTCCTTATACTTGTCAAAGCAAGCTTGACTTGATAATTCTATTGTAAACGATACCAAACTTGTATGCAACTTGTTTGGTATAAAAAGAGGATTTTTTTGTAAAATTTCAAACACTTGTATGGTAAAATAGATACAGGTGTTCATTAAACTAGACTAAAAACCTATTTAAGGAAGTAACATGAAGAAATACCAACAATTATTTAAGCAAATCCAAGAAAACATTCAAAACGAGACTTACGCTATCGGAGAGTTCCTCCCTAGCGAGCACGACCTCATGAACCAATATCAAGTGAGTCGTGATACTGTCCGAAAGGCTCTTTCCTTACTCCAAGAGGAAGGATTGATCAAAAAGATAAAAGGGCAAGGTTCTCAAGTTGTCAAAGAAGAAACGGTCAATTTCCCTGTCTCCAACCTAACCAGCTACCAAGAGCTAGTCCAGAAACTTGGACTTCGCTCTAAAACCAACGTGGTCAGTCTGGACAAGATTATTATTGATAAAAAATCCTCACTGATAACTGGTTTTCCAGAGTTTCGCATGGTTTGGAAGGTGGTGCGCCAACGTGTCGTGGATGATCTGGTATCCGTTCTGGATACAGACTATCTGGATATGGAACTGGTCCCAAATCTCACTCGCCAAATTGCTGAGCAGTCTATTTACTCGTATATAGAAGACGAACTCAAACTCCATATTGATTATGCTCAGAAAGAAATTACCATTGACCACACGGGTGACCGAGACAAGATTCTCATGGACATTGGAAAAGACCCTTATGTCGTTTCAATTAAGTCAAAAGTCTATCTCCAAGACGGTCGTCAATTTCAGTTCACTGAAAGTCGGCATAAGTTAGAAAAATTTCACTTTGTTGACTTTGCCAAAAGACATCCGAAATAAACACTTACAGTTGGGAATACTCTCAACTGTTTTTAGTAGTAAATAAAGGAGTTAAGAGTTGGAAAAGAGGCACTGCTTGCTACTTATTCTACTATTTTAAGAAAAAACAACAGCAAATATGTATCTTGCTAAAAAGCTCTTGACAAATGCTAAGCGACCATTAGAATGGGAGGTGAGGAGATAAATAGAAACAAAATAAACGAAATTGCTTTATAAAATGTAAGCGGTTTCGAATAAACAAAGGAGGGTTTTATGAAAAAACACTTTTGGGAGAAATCCTGTCGCTATAGCATCCGCAAGCTGACGGTTGGGACTGCTTCTGTTTTACTGGGAGCTGTTTTTCTAGTCAACCACACTGTAGCCGCAGACAGTGTTGAGGTCAAACAAACTGAACCAACCTCTGTCGAAGCTATCACTAAGCCTGATAGTGAACCCAAAGCAGCTGAAGCGACTGAAACTACAAATCCGTCTCTAGCAGAAAGTCCAGTAGTTTCCGAAAGCAAGCCAGCTGAGGAGACTCAGACGACAAATAGTCAAGCTAGTGAAGAAGCCATTGTAGAAGCTAAAGAAAATAAGGAACCTGAAAAGGCAGATCAGCCGGTGACAAAGCAAGAAAACTATCAACTCAACTACGATCAGCCAACAGCTCCCTCCTATGATGGATGGGAAAAACAAGCCCTTCCTGTCGGAAATGGAGAGATGGGAGCCAAGGTTTTCGGTCTGATTGGGGAAGAGAGAATCCAGTACAACGAAAAGACCCTCTGGTCAGGAGGACCACAACCCGATAGCACCGACTATAACGGAGGAAACTACAAGGATCGCTACAAGGTCTTAGCAGAGATACGTAAAGCCCTCGAAGCTGGTGACCGCCAAAAAGCAAAACAGCTAGCTGAACAAAATCTAGTTGGACCAAACAACGCCCAGTATGGACGTTACCTAGCCTTTGGAGATATCTTCATGGTCTTTAATAACCAGAAGAAAGGGTTAGATACTGTAACTGATTATCACCGTAATCTGGATATCACAGAAGCCACTACGACAACTTCTTACACCCAAGATGGGACGACCTTCAAACGCGAAACTTTCTCCAGCTATCCTGACGATGTCACTGTGACCCACTTGACCAAAAAAGGAAACAAGACACTTGACTTTACCCTTTGGAACAGTTTGACAGAAGACTTGCTTGCTAATGGCAACTACTCTTGGGAATATTCTAACTATAAGAATGGTCATGTCACTACAGATGCAAACGGAATCCTTCTAAAGGGAACTGTCAAAGATAACGGCCTCCAATTTGCATCCTACCTAGGAATTAAAACGGACGGAAAGGTGACTGTTCAGGACGAAACTCTAACCGTTACAGGCGCAAGTTATGCAACTCTCTATCTCAGTGCCAAGACTAACTTTGCTCAGAATCCAAAAACCAATTATCGAAAAGACATTGACCTCGAAAAAACAGTTAAAGGGATTGTCGAAGCAGCTAAGGCCAAAGACTACGAAACACTGAAAAAGGCCCATATCAAGGACTATCAGAGTCTCTTTAACCGCGTTAAACTAAACCTAGGTGGAAACAAGACTGCTCAAACGACAAAAGAGGCCCTTCAAAGCTATAACCCTAGCAAAGGTCAAAAACTGGAAGAACTCTTCTTCCAATACGGACGTTATTTATTGATCAGTTCGTCTCGTGATCGGACGGATGCCCTTCCTGCCAACCTACAGGGAGTCTGGAATGCTGTAGACAATCCACCTTGGAATGCTGACTACCACCTCAATGTCAATTTGCAAATGAACTATTGGCCAGCCTACATGAGCAACCTTGCTGAAACAGCCAAGCCAATGATCAATTACATTGACGACATGCGTTACTATGGCCGTATCGCTGCTAAGGAATACGCTGGTATCGAATCCAAAGATGGACAAGAAAATGGTTGGCTGGTCCACACCCAGGCAACACCATTTGGCTGGACTACTCCAGGCTGGAATTACTATTGGGGTTGGTCTCCAGCAGCCAACGCTTGGATGATGCAGAATGTCTATGACTATTATAAATTCACCAAGGATGAGACCTATCTCAAAGAAAAGATTTACCCAATGCTCAAGGAAACAGCTAAGTTCTGGAATTCCTTCTTGCACTATGACAAGGCCAGTGACCGTTGGGTGTCTTCTCCATCCTACTCACCAGAACACGGGACCATCACCATCGGAAATACCTTTGACCAATCGCTAGTCTGGCAACTATTCCACGACTACATGGAAGTCGCCAACCATCTGAATGTCGACCAAGACTTAGTCACAGAGGTCAAGGCTAAATTTGACAAACTAAAACCACTTCACATCAATAAAGAGGGACGCATAAAGGAATGGTACGAGGAGGACAGTCCGCAATTCACCAATGAAGGGATTGAAAATCACCACCGCCACGTTTCCCATCTAGTTGGTCTCTTCCCAGGTACGCTCTTTAGCAAGGATCAGGCTGAATACCTAGAGGCTGCGCGTGCTACCCTCAACCACCGTGGAGATGGTGGTACTGGTTGGTCTAAGGCCAATAAAATCAACCTCTGGGCTCGTCTGCTGGACGGTAACCGTGCCCATCGCTTGCTCGCTGAACAGCTTAAGTATTCAACCCTAGAAAATCTTTGGGATACCCACGCGCCTTTCCAAATCGACGGAAACTTTGGGGCAACCAGTGGGATGGCAGAAATGCTCCTCCAATCACATACAGGCTATATTGCACCATTGCCAGCCCTTCCAGATGCCTGGAAAGACGGTCAGGTTTCTGGCTTGGTTGCTCGAGGAAACTTTGAAGTTAGCATGAAGTGGAAAGATAAAAACCTGCAAAGCTTGTCTTTCCTTTCAAATGTCGGTGGAGACCTAATTGTAGACTATCCAAATATCGAAGCCAGCCAAATCAAGGTCAATGGCAAACCAGTCAAAGCAACGATTCTCAAAAACAATCGCATCCAACTGGCAACACAAAAAGGTGACGTCATTACCTTTGAACACTTCCCTGGTCGTGTAACCAGTCTGACAGCCGTTCGACAAAATGGAGTCACTGCTGAACTTACCTTTAACCAAGTAGAAGGCGCTACCCACTATGTCATCCAAAGACAAGTGAAAGACGCGTCTGGCCAAGCCTCTGCGACCAGAGAATTTGTAACCAATCAAACCCACTTTATTGACCGATCACTCAATCCTCAACATGCCTATACTTATACTGTCAAGGCTATGCTGGGCGAAGTTTCCACACAAGTGCCTGAACAGGTCACTGTCGAAACCTATAGCGAGTTGATGGACGACCGAGATAGTCGTATCCAGTACGGATCTGCCTTTGGAAACTGGGCAGACTCAGAATTATTTGGAGGAACAGAGAAATTTGCTGACCTTTCAAAAGGAGACTACACAGACGAAGACATCACTGCCACCATTCCTTTCACTGGCGTTGGTATCGAAATCTATGGGCTAAAATCGTCTGAACTAGGTCTTGCTACTGCTAAAATTGATGGCAAGGAAGTTGGAGAACTTGATTTCCATACTGCTGGAGCAACTGAAAAAGGTAGTCTCATCGGTCGCTTCACAGGATTGTCAGACGGGCCTCATACATTGACTCTTAGCGTTAAACGTGAGCACAAAGGACGTGGTAGTGAGCGCTCGAAAATTTCATTAGACTACTTCAAGGTCCTATCTGGAAAAGGAAGCACAATTGAAAAAATGGATGACCGTGATTCGCGCATCCAGTATGGTTCCCAGTTTAAGGACTGGTCTGACCCTGAACTCTACGGAGGTACGGAAAAATACGCTGACATCAACAACAGCGACTCTAGTGCAGCTTCAGAAGCTCAGGCAACTATTTCCTTTACTGGTACAGGTATTCGTATCTATGGTTTGAAGAGCCTTGCCCTTGGACGAGCACGTGTTACATTAGATGGAAAAGAAATGCCTGCTTTGGATTTCTATACGTCAGGCGCAACTGAAAAGAGAGCCTTTATTGGCGAATTTACAAATCTCACTGACGGTCCGCACACCCTAACATTACGTGTTGATCCAGATTCACCAGAAGGTCGCAAGAAAATTTCTCTAGATTCCTTTGATATCATCAAAGCCCCTGCTATTGGTATAGATAGTCCAAGTATCGCTCCTCTCAAGGAAAATGACAAAGAAATTTCCTTAACCCTACCATCTGGAGACTGGGAAGCCATCGCTGTGACCTTCCCTGGTGTCAAAGATCCTCTGGTCTTACGCAAAGTGGACGAAACGCATCTGGTTACAAGTGGGGATCAGACCGTGCTATCAATCCAAGATAATCAAGTTCAAATCCCAATCCCTGAGGCTACTGATCGACAAACTGGAAATGCCATTGAAGCTTATACCATTCAAGGAACTACCACAAGTAGTCCTGTCGTAGCTGTCTTTACTAAAAAAGATGAGAAGAAGGTTGACGAGAAGCAGCCAACTCCAAGCAAGGGAGAGGAACCAGCTCCAACTGTTGAAATTTCGGAATATACCGATCCTATCGGAACTGCGGGACAAGAAGAGCCACCTACAGTTGAAAAGCCTGAATCTACTGATCCTATTGGAACTGCGGGAGAACAAGAAGCTCCTACTTTTGAAATTCCGGAATACACCAACCCTATCGGGACTGCAGGGCAAGAGGAACCACCTACAGTGACAATTCCTGAATACACTGAGCCTATCGGAACGGCAGGGCAAGAGGAAGCCCCTACCGTTGAAAAACCTGAGTACACTGACCCTATCGGAACTAGTGGGGATCAGGCCGCTCCGACCCATAGCCTTCCTGACTATCCAGTTCAAGTCTTGAAAGATAAGGAAACTGGAGTAGAAATCATCGGTGGAGCAAGCGACTTAGAAGGAATTTCTCACATTTCTAGCCGACGTGTCTTAGCTCAAGAACTCTTTGGCAAGACCTATGATGCTTACGACCTACAGCTTAAAAATCCAACCGATCATAGCTTGCAGCCAAAAGGCTCTGTCTTAGTTCGATTGCCTATTTCAGCTAACGTAGAAAAGGTCTACTATATTACTCCGACCAAGGAGTTGCAAGCCCTTGATTTCGACGTTCGAGAAGGAAAGGTAGAATTTATCACTAGTCATTTCAGTACCTATGCTGTCGTCTATCAAGCTAATGGAACAACCTCTAACACAGAGGAAAAACCAAGTACTTCAGATACAGAAACCTTAGCACACGAGACTGAACAACTTTCAGCTAGTTCTAATCTTGCTAAAACTGGAAATCATTCTCCTAAAGAAGAACTTCCAGCAACAGGAGAAGCGTCCAACCCACTCCTCTTCTTAGCAGGACTCAGCCTAGCCCTTACAGCCACTTTTATGTTAAAAGGAAGAAAGGATGACTCCAACTAACCTTTAAACACACAAAAACAGGATGAAGATCACCTTCATCCTGTTTTATTTTGTCATCAAAAGTTATGTTTACAGCAGGTATAAAAAGGTTAAGGTCAAGAGACTTGCTAGAAGCCCAACTCCCCAAAAGAAGAAGTCAACCTTCCACTCGCTCCAAGGATTGCCCTTGCCTGAGAATCCTCCAAGCTCGAAATGGTGATGCACAGGTGTCATACGGAAAATACGCTTTCCACCACTAAGTTTGAAGTAGGTAACCTGCATCATAACAGAGCTTGTCTCAAAGACATAGATAATCCCAATCAACAAAAGGGTCCATTCTTGGTGGAGGGCCATAGAAATAGCTGCCAGCATCCCACCAAGAGCCAAACTTCCCACATCTCCCATGAAGACCTTGGCAGGCTTGTGGTTAAAGACGAAGAAACCTAGCAAACCACCAATCATGGCAAGAATCACAAGAAGAATATCCAGTTGATTTTGCATATAAGCAATCACACCGTAAGCTGACAAGCTAATCACCACGGAAATACTTGCTAAGCCGTCAATCCCGTCCGTCAGATTCACCGCATTTGAAAAGCCAACTAGCCAGAAAAGGGCAAAGAAGATATAGAAAATACCCAGATGAACTTGGTAGCCAAAAACTGAAAGCATGTCGCCACCACGCTCATAAAAGAGGTAGAAGATCACTCCTCCAAGGAGCTGGAGAGCAAGCTTTTGCTTAGGATTCAAACCTTCGTTGATCTTACGAAAGACCTTGAGAAAATCATCCAGAAAACCTACCAAACCATACAAAACCAAGATAAACAAAATCATGCCTACATTGTTGGTCAATTGTTGGGTAAAGAGAGCGACAAGGAAGCTCACAACAACTGCAACAATCAGGAAGACAAGACCTCCCATGGTTGGAGTCCCAGCTTTAGCTTGGTGTTGCTTGACATCCTCGTGCATCTGCTGTCCCGTAATCTGTGCTTTTCGATAAAATCGGATAAAGGCTGGAATACCTATCAAGGTCAATAGAAAGGCTAGAATTCCAGCACTAATGGAACTAATCATCTTAATCTCCTAAAGTTATTTTCATTTTTTTAATGTCTTTGAGGGCTGTATTGGCACGGACACTTTGTTTCTTGACCGTTTTGCCACTACCTTCCCACTCGACTTCTATATTCAGCCATTTGGCAAATGTTTGCACATTTTCATCTGTCCAGCCATACATATCAGGCATTTCTTCGACCTTATCTGACAGGATCGAGATTTGCTGATTGGCTTCCAAATTATCTCCTTCAGAAACCGAGAGTTCCTTGATCTTGGTTCCTGTTCCGATAACGATTGGTTGGACAAGGTTACGGCGCAATTCTTCTGCTAGGTCTCCCGGAGTAAAGTCCTTGGTAGCTGGCATGGCATAGCTTGTCATCTTGCTGACCTGATCTAAGCTCTTGGCAGTTGACTGAAGATTGAGGGATTCTTTCATAGCAGAAGCTCGCTCAAGGATTGGGTTGGCAAACTCCCCAAGCTGAACACCTGAATAATGCTCTGGCTGTTGCACCGTCACATAGAGGATAAAATCAGGATTTTCTGCAGGATGCATCGACACAACGGAGAAGATATAGTTGGTTTCACCTGTTAGGTAACCCCCATTCTTCTCATCGGCAATCTGAGCAGTCCCTGATTTGAGGGCGACATTCTGACCTGGAACATTGACATTAGGCTTTCCTGTACTGTGGTTGTACATGGTACCATAGACAGGATCTGTTCCGACCATGACCATGTGGTCTCGAGTAGAGGACGCTGCCGCTTTTGATACAGGATTTCCGACGATTTCCTTTTGAGACTTACGAACAGACTGGTCATTCGGGTCATAGAGGGCGCTGATAAATTTCGGCTCCAACATGACGCCATCATTGGCAATGGCTGTAAAGGCACGAATCATTTGCGTCTGAGTTACTGAAATCCCTTGTCCAAATGAACTCTGAGCAATATTAACAATATTGTCCGCTGGAAGTTGGCCTGCATATTCATCTGTCAAACCAAAACGAGTTGGAACTCCAAATTTAAAGCGGTTTAGATAATCCAACCAAGTAGCATCTCCCATTTTTTGTTCAAGTAGACTCATTCCAACATTACTGGAGTGAGCGAAACCTTGTGAGAAAGTCATCATCCCACCAGTCGTCAAACCATCATTAACATCCCAATCTCGAGTCGTCGCATCCGCTATTTTAAATTCATTGCTATTGAAGTATTCTCCACTTGGGAAGGTATTATTATCAATAGAAGAAGCTAACGTCATAACCTTCATGGCTGATCCTGGTTCATAGTTACTTTGATAGAGGATATCACGCCAGACAAAGTCTTTTGTGATGCCATCCTTGGTATCGGCATTGAAGGTCGGCCGTTGGGTCGTAGCGAGGATTTCTCCTGTCTTAGCGCTGACCAAGGTAGCCGTCGTATACTTGCCTTTTACCTTTTCCTGGAAGGCATCCATCTGAGTTTCCATAAAGGATTGCAAGGGACTAGAAAGGGTTGTGTAAACATCCTTTCCGTCTACCATGTGTTGGGAAGCCTGCTCCGTACCCGGAACAATATTTCCCAGACGATCCTTCTCATAGGTGATAATCCCATCTGTACCTGCAAGAATGCTATTTAAAGAACTCTCCAAACCAGATGACCCAATCAAACGCTTGGTTCCATCCTCATTTTCATGGAGTTGCGCTAAACCGATAAAGGAAGAAGCAAACTGTCCATTGGGATAACTGCGGTTAGGGCTAGTTGTAAAGTCAACCCCCTCAACCCCAGCTGTTTTGAGGTCATTTTTAATGGCCATCATATTGGCATAGGTGATTCCATTTCCCTTGGCTCCAAAAGATACCTGTTTCAGATCTGGTTGAGAAAGCTGTTCTTTGACATAAGACTCCTCCATATCTAGATATTTATGGAAAATTTCAGCCACCTTATTAAATTGAGAATCCTCTACATAGAGGATTTTACCAGTTGCTGACTTGTAGTTCTTGTCAATAACAGCATATATATTATAAGAAGTCGCATCCTCTGCAATAGGCGTTCCATTACGATCGTATATAGTCCCTCGTTTTGCAGGAATCGTCTTGGTTGTTTGGTGAACCTTTTTGGCCTCTTGAACCAAATCCTTACCAAATTTACTACCCGTTCCGATAATAACCGCAAAGTTCACCAAAAAGACAGCGAAGAGTATGACAGCCAATAAACTCAGGCTTTTCCCTACTCTTCGGCGGTTTTCTTCTGGAGATTTGCGATTACGAACGGCATAACGGATGATTTTTTCTTTCCACTGTTTCATATCTTACTCCGCCGCTCGGATATTTTCATTATTCAGCTGCAAATCCTTGGAGTTTGCAATTTCTTTCAAACGCTCTGAACGAATCAATTCATTGACCTCTTGCTTGGCATCGTCGAGCTCGGTTTTCTTTTCTTCGATTTGAGCATTGACCTTGGTTAATTCATTCTGAACTTGTAATAGCTTGGTTTGCATAAACACAACACTAAATGCCAGGATAATCATTGTTGCAGCAATCGAAACATAGAAGGCCTTTTCCACACGTGAAAAACCTTTAAACTTCGTTTGCAATAACTGGCTTGTTTTTTCGATTCTTTCTGCCATGCTTTTCCTCTTACTTGTGAATTTTTCTAGCCACGCGCAACTTGGCTGAATGCGAACGGTTGTTGGCCTCTAGCTCTTCAGCACTTGGCAAGATTGGCTTGCGGGATACCAATTCCATCTTGGGCTTAAGGTCATCTGGAATGAAGGGCAAGCCTTTGGGAACTTCCACTGTTGAAGCCTCCTTAAACAACTGCTTGGTCAAGCGGTCTTCCAACGAATGGAAGGTAATGACCGAGATTCTCCCATCCAGAGCCAGCATGTCCATGGCCTGCTGGATGGATTCATCTGCAGCGCCCAGCTCATCATTGACTTCGATTCGGATAGCCTGGAAAATCTGCTTGGCAGGGTGCCCCTTTTTCTTGAGTTCCTTAGCAGGCTTGGCCGACTTGATAATCTCTGCCAACTCCGTCGTCGTCTCAATGGGTTTCACCTCACGCGCTTGCTCAATCTTACGAGCAATCTGTTTAGAAAACTTATCCTCGCCATATTTGAAAAAGATCCGAACCAAGTCATGATAGTCATAATGATTGACAACTTCATAGGCCGTCAGACGAGCTTCCTGATTCATGCGCATATCCAGTGGGGCATCTTTTTTATAAGAAAAACCACGCTCACGCTGATCTAGCTGAGGACTGGACACTCCCAAGTCATAACAAATTCCATCAATTTCCTGGACACCAGCCTCCTGCAAACGTGCCTGCAAATGACGGAAGTTATCCTTGATAAAGGTTACCATCCCCTTTTCGATATAGGGCGCCAACCGTTTTTGCGCGTTGTCAATAGCATTCTGGTCCTGGTCAAAGGCATAGAGATGCCCTTTTTCGCTCAATTTACTTAATAAATATTCGCTATGGCCTGCTCCGCCCAAAGTCGCATCAACGTAGATACCGTCAGGTTTTACGTCAAGCATATCAATCGTTTCATGAAGCAAGACCGTTACATGATGAAATTCTTTTGTCATATCTTATCTATTTTACCACAAATCTGACCAGCTTGCACTTGTCAGACAAGGCTAAGTTTCTTCGAAAAAAAATCTCAAAAATATGTCATATATACTTGACATCTCATCCCCAAAAGAATATAATATAGTCAAATATATACGACATATCAGAAAGGAGACCCTATGAATCGTGTGAAAGAATTCCGCAAGGAACTGGGCATTTCCCAGCTCGAGCTCGCCAAAGATATCGGTGTCTCGAGACAGACCATCAACATGATTGAAAACGACAAGTACAATCCAACCTTGGAACTCTGTCTCAACCTCGCCCGCAGCCTCCAAACTGACCTCAACAGCCTCTTTTGGGAAGACGATTTTTAAAAAAGGAGCAAACAAATGAAAAAAGAAACTCTCACTGAAAAACTTATCAAACGTACATACGGCATTTCTGGCCCCCTTGACGAACACAAACGGCGCGAGGCCGATCGTATCGGGAATCAGGTCTTTATCGTTCTCTTTTATCTCATGATATTTGGCAACCTCATCCCCTTTGTCCTTGCTTATAAATACCCACAAATTGTCGCTATCGGCTATCCTCTCGTGGTGTTTGGCATTTCGATGATGGCTGCCCTCTATGTGGTCTCTCAAACCAAGAAAACGGGCATCACAGCTATTGATCCCGAAATGTTGAGTCAGAAAGAAAGCAAACAGCTATATTTTCCTGGTCTAAAAGCCGGTCTGATCTATGGCATGGGCATGTTCTTTGGAATACCGCTTCTGAATGTCCTAACCGATGATAGCAAGGATTATCTTGGTTCTCTTTTAAATACAGGGCATTTTGTATCAACTATCCTAGCTACCTTCTTCTTCGGAGTGACCATACAAATTATCGTCTCTCTTCGCATTCGAAAAGCCAAGAAAGACCATGAAGACGACTAGGAGGTACCTTATGAAATCACTAGCTAGACTACTGATCAGCCATGTTTTTATCAGTATCTTTGTTACCTTTTTCCTACTTTCTGGACATATTGAGCATCCTTTCTTGATTATCTTTCTTTTATTCCTTCCTGTATTGAACAAGGGACAGAGATTCCAGAAAATCCAATCAAAAAAAATACGTCTTCTAAACGCATCTCTCTGTTTTATCCTCATATCCTTTCCACAACTTTTAACAAATCCTATGGATTGGAGATACCTGGTATTTCTAATAATCTGTATCATTTTTAGTTTGGTTTACTTCTATACTCTCTATCAACTCTTTAAAGAAGTCAATCAAAAATCGCTCATTTAGAAGGTTACTCCCATGAAAAAAGAAGATTTCACCACTCGCTTACTCAAACTATTCTTTCACATACAAGGGCCTTTTGATGAATGCCGTCAAGAGATGATTTACAAGGCTTGTGCCCGTGCCTTGATCCAAATCGTTTACTCCTCCCTCCTACTCTTCTTGTTCTATCTCCTATTTGGACGCTTCATAGAGTTGGTTCGAGATGCCATGCCCTACCTCTATTTTGGACTTATCTTCGTCCTCTCATCTAGGGCGAGACTAGCAGTTCGCAACTTACATTTCGACAAGGATGACCCGTCCGAAATCCATCACAAAAGATACAGCAAAAGTCAAATCAACCTTCGTAGTTGGGGTGTATTCATCAGCATTCCAATTGGCTTGTTTGTCTTATCAGCCTTTCACAAACTCTTTGTTCAGCATCTTCCCCTCGATACCTTTTGGGACAATCTCTCCCAGTTCGATAAAATGCTCCCTTTACTAGTCTTGGGTTTGGGAATTGGTGCCATCTTTGGAACCATGACCTATGCCTTTTTATCGGAACACGTTAAAAAATAGACCAAGATTCGCTAATTTTTTAATTTATAGGCAAAGAATCCCACCTAGTTCGTTCTAGGTGGGATTCTTTTATTTCTTAACAGAGGTCACAAGTCATTTCCCTTTCATCTTAGAAAGTAGACTCTTTCCAACTCACACTACAATCCAAGACTTGTTGCCTTTCTTCTTGATTGCGGCCTTCAATCTGGTCAATCAAAATCTTTGTAGCCTGTTGTCCTTCTTCAAAGGCGGGCTGAACCAGCGTCGAAACACTTGGAGAAGAAAAGCAAGTCCACTCCGTATTGTCAAAACCAATCAACCCAACTTGTGGCAAGTTATAGTTCAACTCTTTGATAACGGTAAAGACTAGAGGTAGGGCCCAACAGTTAGGAACAAATACCAGAGTTTTTTCATCGGGATTGATTTCTTTTTGTAAAAATTCCTTAATTTGTTCCAAATTCGTATGCTTATCTTCAATGGTTAGACTGGCGTGGCGCATATTAGCATCTGTCAAAGCATCCACAAAACCACTTGCCCGCTCAATCCGAGTACTCAAGCGACTCGTATCCGCTGTAATCAAAAGAAAATGCTCATAACCTTTTTCGATACAGGACTGGGTCATGTCATAAACGGCATCATAGTTATTGGTTTTGACCCAGCTAGTCCGGTGTTCATAGAGCTGACTATCAAAAAAGACCATTTTCTTCTTTTTCTCATCGATGATACGAGAATATTTTCGGAAATTAGAGGTCGGCTGAATAATAAAGCCGTCTACTCCCAAGAGAAGCATGCTTTCAATATACCGGTCCTCACTCTCTTGGCTGTAATTACTATTTCCTATCATTACCTGGTAGCCATTCTGGCTGGCGATATCCTCAATTCCCTTAACAATTTGGTTTGAGAAACTGTTGGTAATATCACCGATCAAAACACCAATTAATTTTGTTCGTTTGGAGTTTAAGCTACGCGCAACAATGCTCGGTTTGTAATTTGTTTCATGAATAACTTTTTCAATCTTTTCACGTGTCTCTCGGGACATTTTTTCATATTTCCCGTTTAGGTAAAATGACACGGTTGTTTTCGAGGTCTGAGCCATTTCTGCAATGTCTTTTATGGTCAGTTTCTTCTCCAATCTAAAACACCTCCTACTAATACTTAGTATAACATATTCACCATTCAAAATGCCTATTTCTAGCACTGCAAGCGAATCATTCTCTCATTTATTTTATCATATACTAGACATTTCCCACGCATTTTTGTTCCGTCAACGAGGCATAATTTTTCACCTACACAAATGTCCTCGCTTAATAACAAAATCAGCTTGTCTGTTTCGTCATTTTTCACTTCAAAAGCCAGAGCATTTTCCACTTCACGACCATCTGCCTGGTAGACAGAATGAAGGATGATTTCAAAACTCTCATGCGCAATGATGGTATAATCCAGCATCTGATTCTCAAAGAATTGGCGCTTGGTGAGTTTGCTGCTTTTTTCAAGTTCATTGTATTTAGGAGAAATAATGGTAGCTTCTAAATCAAAATCAACTTCACTCCATAGTCTCAACTGATTGATTTTCCCATCTTGATAGGTCACATCCTTGTCAAGAATAAACTGGGTCAACGCCTCATGCTGACCTTGACACCTGATATCATCTACCAAGAGCCAGACATCCTCTGCCAACATGAGGATTTTTCTCCTGTAAAGATAAGGCAAATCAGGATCTACTGACAAATAAGCCCCCTCAATATAATGCACTCCCTCTCTTTCTTTGTGGTGACAAAACAGGGAGTGAGGATAGTATTCATATTCCCAGGATCCCGTAATCCTTTCTGGAGCTTTCCCATCTACCATACAGGTCGAATGACTCCAAGCACTCTTTAAGAGATAACGTTCATCTATCTCCCGATAAGAATAACGCCCAGCATCTATGAAAATCGGTTGACCTTGATACTGTAAGCAAAAACTATTCTCGTCACTATGGCTATGGGCACTTCCCATCGGGCCGTTTTTGAAAAATAGATAACGATGTTCATCCTTAATGCAGACATGTCCAGAGTCTTCAAAGATCATGGACTTAGGCTGCCAAGCTCTCTTTTCAAATTCCTGCAGTCGCTTGACCTTTTCTCGCCCTAGGAACAAGAGGCTAAGCAAATCAACTTTAACATCCAGACCGTTAAGAAGATCTTCCTTGTTCAAAACCACAGCAGACAGGCTCAAAATCTCTGTCGTTTCTGTAGAATCGCTATCACCAAAAGCCAGAGTCCGTCCATCCAGGCCTGTCATCATCTGAATGTAAGTCGCCATCTTTTCCAGCAACTCTTGAAAGCTATCTTGCAAGTCTGGAAGCAAGAGACACAAGTCTAGCAAGGCTTTATAAACCTCTACATGATATAGAATCGACTGTTCAAACTGGCTTCCATCCTCTAAAATCTGCTTCTCAATTTGCTGTTTCAACTCCTCTGAAGCAAAAAGGTAAACTTCTTCTAAATCCATCTTATCTGAAAAGAAATGATAGATAGCAAGCATAGGAATTGTTTGTAAAATTCCCCAGTTACTAAGGGTGTACTTGGCGCGATAGTGGCTTTTCATAAAGTCAATCTGCTTTTCTAGACTGACCAAAATTTTCTCTAGCTCTTCCTCTTCTAGCAAGTCAAATTTCGAGAAGAGCAAGAGTAGTTTTAACCAAGTAAAGGAACGAATGCCTGTATCCAAGGTTCTAGTCATCAAAGATTGAGGAGAAAACTCTCTCACCTGCTCAATCCAATCAAATAGAAAGAACTTGCACTTTTGAATATAGCCCTTATCTCCCTCTACCAGATACCCTATCATAAACTGCAAGAGATATTCTTGTCGATTGAGCATA
The DNA here is from genome assembly GCF_030440025.1 of Streptococcus sp. SO2. The sequence continues at coordinate 31,773 of NZ_JAQFJH010000007.1, read as the reverse complement.
TAAACCCATTCTGGATCATCTTCAAATACTTGATTCCACACCATCGGCTGGATTTGATAGATTTTTGAACAAGGTTCCATATCCCAAGGACTATCAAACATAAAACGATTGTCCATCAAGCGTTCAAGGGAACGCTTGACCTTCTCATAGTCTTTTGAACAGTGGGACAAGATATAGTCACGACATTGGTCCCCGTCAACTCTTTCAAAAAATTGTCTTCTTTCTTCTTTCATTATCTTTTACCAGAAAAAGAACTACTTAAAAAGCAGTTCTTTTGTCTTTCCCATTACACTTTCCTTTTCTACATAGATGACGACTCCTTTTGCAATCTGCAAAGAGATCAAGTCATCTTTGATAGAAATGATTTTTCCATGAATTCCAGACAACAACAACACTTCATCATCAGATGTTAAAGAAGCTAAATACTCTTGTCGTTGCTCCATCTGTTTGCGAAGCAACTTTTGCTGACGAATAGAATGAAAGCTTGACAGTAAAAGGGGGCTCACTGCCAAGACAATCACTATTCCATAAAACAATGTCGTATCCATTAAGCTAGAATCTTAAGCCAGCTTCCGATAATTCCGATGATAACTGTTAAAATAACGAGTTTATATGTTGTCCATTTCTTTTCTTTGATCAAGTAGTAAACTAAAAGTGTAAATAGGGCTGGTAGAAGAGCCGGAGCAACCTTATCAAGCATTCCCTGAATGCTTACGATACTTTGTTTAGCGTCTGCTTTTACTTCCCCTGCAGCAAAGGTAATCGGCACCATAATCTTAACAGATGTCGCTGCCAAACCAGCAATTACGGTTACACCGATAATATTGGCAATACGAGAAATCGTTGCCATCTGTTCGCTTAGTTTATCAATCACAGTTGTTCCTAGTTTGTATCCATACAGACCAGTTGACAATTTAATAGCTGTCAAAATCGTATTCATCGCAAGGAAGAACAAGATTGGACCGACAACCAAGCCTTCTTGAGCAAACGAAGCTGCGATGGTTGAGAACAATGGAGCTAAACAAAATTGAGAGAGAGAATCCCCAATACCTGCCAATGGTCCCATCAAGGCCATCTTGATGCTACGTGTTTCTTTTGCTGGGCGACCATTTTCCAACATTACAAGGTGCAAGCTGGTAATAAAAGGCAGGAAGTGTGGGTTGGTATTATAGAATTCACAGTTTTCTTCCAAGGCTTGGTAGAAACCTTCCTGATCCGCTCCATAGTGTTTTTTCAAAGCAGGATACATTACATTGGCATATCCCAACCCTTGATAGTTACTATAGTTAAATCCATTTTGTAAAAAGAATGCCCGCAAAGACGTTTTAAGATAATCACGTTTTGTTAATTTGTTAGATCCAGTCATCGTGTGCTTCCTCCTCTACCACATGATTCGCTGTTTTTGGCTTGTTATAAAATTCAATCAAAGCAAAGATAGTACCTACAATTGCAATACCAATTGTTGGGATGTTTAGATAAGCTGCACAAACATATCCCAATAAGACAAACGGAATCAACTCTTTCTTAGCCATCACTGACAAGATCATTGCAAAACCGATAGCTGGGAGCATTTTACCAGCAACTGTCAAACCTGTAAGCAATACCGGTGGAATGTAGTCTACGAGTTTCAACAAGGTATCCATTGAAAGGGCACCCAAGCAACCCAAGGTAAATCCAATAAAGGCAAACAACCAAATTGTTGCATTTAGAGTAAACTTGAATTTCTTCAAATTATGGTTTTTCAAGTGCTTCATCGCCGTTTCAGGTGCTCCAGCACGTACAGTGTAAGCGAAAGTTTGTAAGAATTGAATCGCCACAGCAATCGGAGTAGAGAGGGCAAGAGCCGCTTCTGGACTGACTTTACCAGCACTAGTGATAGCCATCAAGGTACCAAAGATACCAGGTCCGATTGGGTTTGGTGGAACAGTACCTCCAGCACCAACACCGAATCCCATATAAGCCAATTCACCAATAGCTCCCATTGCAAGAGCAGTAGGCAAATCACCTAGAATAATTCCGACACCAAATGACAGAACAATACATCTATTGGTGTAAATTCCTAACAGCATTCCACTAAAACAGAAAGCTGTCCATAATCCAATTAAAATCGCTTGAAATACATTAATCGACATAACGATCTCCTCTTTTAAATATAGTCCAGAATATTGACTTCAACAGCTCCATCGTTTCCTGTTGGAGTTGTTTTCGTATTAAATGTTACTTGATGCGTTTGACTCAATTCCTTAAGAGCTACCTTGTCCTCTTCACCTAGGAAGATAGAGCGTGTCACCTGCTCTTTACCAGGGGCATTGTGAATGTTCCCGATATTGATTTCTTTGATAGGGACACCACCTTCTACCAAGGTTAAAGCATCTTTTACATCCTTCACAACGATAAAAATTGTTTGAGCAGGGTTAGCCTTGTGAATGATATCAATCACCTTTTGTAAAGGGAAGAAACGCATAGCAACTGAGTCTGGCACAACTGTTTTCATCAGAGTTTGTTGCATCTTGTCCGTGCTCACTTCGTCATTGGCGACAATGACCGTATTACAACCTAAGTATTTTACCCAAAGTTGTCCTTGCCCGTGAATCAACCGTTCATCGATACGGGTCATAATAATATTTGGCGTTGTCATATTTCTCCTCCTACCAATATAGGTTCCAGTCTTTGTAGAAACGGATAAGCGCTTCTAGGTAATAGTAGTCACCCCAGATATTGCCTTCATCCACTCCTTTACCTGAATGCCATGAGTACACACCGTGGAGGAGACTTGTCCCACCAGGGGTAAATTGATCATTTGCATAATGTTCGATCAAGGAACGAAGCATGGCATGCATAGCATGTTTATAAATATCTTTGTCAGCATCCACCTCTGGGAGATGTTTTAACATTTCATGAATCCCACAGACGGCGATAGCTGTTGCTGAAGAATCTCGTGATTGATCACTACCATCATTAAAAATCAAATCCCAATAAGAAACATGATCTTTTGGCAGACGATTCAAGAAATAATTGGTTACACCCTTAAACAAGTCAAAGCAGGACTCGTCTTTCAGATAACGATAAGTCAAAGGAATACCATAGACTCCCCATGATTGACCACGTGCCCAGCATGAATCATCACTATACCCTTGTCTCGTTACACCTTTAAGGGGTTGACCTGTCTCAGGATCAAAATAGAAGGTGTGGAAGGACGAAGCGTCATCACGGATTACATTATTAGCTGAAGCATAGAAATGACTTTCTGCAATATCGTAGTATTTTTGATTGCCTGTTTCTTGATAAGCAAAGAACAAGAGTTGAATATTGAGCAAGCAGTCGATAATCAAACGGTAATGTTCTTTTTTGCCCAAGTCTCCCCAAGCCTGAATGAAGCCACCTTTTTCTTGATAGCGTTCAATCAACTTATTTGCAGCTTTCAAGGCTGCTTCTCTAGCCTCTCCATCTCCATCTCCATTTATCTTATATTCAGCCATACAAGACGGTGTGTACAAGAAACCGAGATCATGGTGATCCAACTCTACTCTCTTATTGACACGCTCCAGAAAAGAAAGAACATTTTTATGTGCCATGTTTTTAAATGCATCCTGTTGACTGTATTCATAAGCCAACCACAGTTCTCCCGTCCAGAAACCATTGGTCCATTCTGTGTTATCCATAATTGGATAGACATTATCAAAGGTAGCTGGTGTGGGGAAATCTTCCTTGAAATAGTCAAGGTTGAGTTCTAACTGCCTAATAACCTTTTCAATTGCCTGACCGACTTCTTCTTTCGTCAGAAGTGGTACTTCTAAGAAGCGCTCAGGCGATTTTATTTCTTCAATCGTAATCTTTTTTATCATTCTTTAATCCTTTAAATACCTGATTCGAAATCTTCTTCCTCTGCCTCTACATCAGTTGAAAACAATTCTTTACCATTTACGACTCCACTTTGGGCCGCTGCCACTGCTTTATCAGCAACTTCATCAAATCCATGGGCCATTCTAGCAAAGACTGCTTCCATTAACATGGCCAAGTTCAAACCTGAGAGAACATTCATTGTTTTGGTTGGATTTTCTACCATTATAGTAGAAGAAACCTTAAATGGTGTCCCTCCCAAGAGATCACTTAGGATTAAAACTTTTTCTTCATTTGAAATTGCAAGTAAGATTTTTTGCTTGAGTTCATCTGCTGACATTCCTTCCACAAAGTCAATCGCCTCCACATTTTCTTGATCGCCTGCAATCAATTGTAAAGAACTATAAATCCCTGTGGCAAAATGTCCATGCCCTACAAGTACAATTTTCATCTTTTCTCCTTCCTTGTTTGAGTTTACCGGTTTACTTTACATTTCCCATTGTAAACCTTTATTTTTATCTTGTCAATAGTTTTTTTAAAAAAATATTAGCGCTTTCATTGTTTATTTAACCATTATAATAGACAGAAATTTCAAAATCTTCCGTTTTTTAGGAAAACAAAGATTTTAAGAAATATAAACATTTAATTATTGACAAAACCGGTTTACTAGAATATAATTTGGTTATAGAGAAGTCTTAACAAATTTGAAAGGAAGTATCAAATGACAAATACATCATTCTCAATTGAGCAGTTTTCTTTAAAAGGAAAAATTGCTCTCATTACAGGCGCTTCTTATGGAATTGGATTTGCGATTGCCAAGTCCTATGCAGAAGCGGGTGCTACTATCGTCTTTAACGATATCAATCAAGACCTGGTCAATAAAGGGATTGAAGCTTATCGTGAAGTTGGCATAGAAGCCTATGGGTATGTCTGTGACGTGACAGACGAGAACGGTATCCAAGCCATGGTCAAGCAAATCGAACAAGAGGTTGGTGTCATTGACATCCTCGTTAATAATGCTGGTATTATCCGCCGAGTTCCAATGTGCGAAATGAGCGCCGCTGATTTCCGTAAGGTCATCGATATTGACTTAAACGCACCATTTATCGTTTCAAAGGCAGTTATTCCTTCTATGATAAAGAAAGGGCATGGAAAGATTATCAATATTTGTTCGATGATGAGCGAACTGGGACGTGAAACAGTTAGCGCTTATGCTGCCGCTAAAGGGGGCTTGAAAATGTTGACCCGCAACATTGCGTCTGAATACGGTGGAGCCAATATCCAATGTAACGGAATTGGACCGGGTTATATTGCCACTCCTCAAACAGCACCTCTTCGTGAGTTACAAGAAGATGGTTCTCGCCACCCATTTGACCAGTTCATCATTGCAAAAACACCTGCTGCACGTTGGGGGAATCCTGAAGATTTGATGGGCCCTGCTGTCTTTCTCGCTAGTGATGCCAGCAATTTTGTCAATGGCCACATCCTATATGTAGATGGCGGTATCTTAGCCTACATCGGAAAACAACCTGAGTAACAATAGAAAGAAGATCTTATGAAAATCGCATTAATCAATGAAAATAGTCAAGCTAGCAAGAATCACATTATTTACGATAGTCTGAAAGAAGCAACAGATAAAAAAGGCTACCAATTATTTAACTATGGTATGCGTGGAGAAGAAGGTGAAAATCCATTAACATACGTACAAAACGGACTAATGGCTGCTATCCTTTTAAATACAAAAGCAGTCGACTTTGTTGTTACCGGCTGTGGTACAGGTGTAGGGGCTATGCTTGCTTTGAACAGCTTCCCTGGTGTTGTCTGTGGTCTAGCAGTGGACCCAACTGACGCTTACCTTTATTCTCAAATCAATGGTGGTAACGCCTTGTCTATCCCTTATGCCAAAGGATTTGGCTGGGGGGCAGAACTGACCCTCAAATTGATGTTTGAACGCTTATTTGCTGAAGAAATGGGCGGTGGCTACCCAAGAGAACGTGTAATCCCTGAACAACGCAACGCTCGTATCTTAAACGAGGTGAAACAAATCACCCACAATGATTTGATAACCATCCTTAAAACAATCGACCAAGACTTCCTCAAAGACACCATCTCTGGCAAATACTTCCAAGAATACTTCTTTGAAAACTGCCAAGATGATGAAGTCGCTGCTTATTTGAAAGAAGTATTAGCCAAGTAAAGCTATTCTAAACCAGAAAGGAACTAATGGATGACGAAAATCTTACTGTTTGGCGAACCATTAATTCGAATCTCACCATTAGATGCCACCAGTATCGGCGATCATGTTGCCAGTTCGACTTATTTTGGCGGATCAGAAATTAATATCGCTTGTAATTTGCAAGCCCTGGGTATCTCAACGAAAGTCTTTACCGCACTCCCTGCCAACGAGATTGGAGATCGTTTTATTACATTCTTGAAACAGCACCAAATCGATACCAGTTCAATCTATCGGCTTGGCGATCGAATCGGCCTCTACTATTTGGAGAACGGCTTTGGTTGTCGTCAAAGTGAAGTTTTCTACGATCGTAAGCATACGAGCATCAGTCAGATTCGGCCAAACATGCTAGATATGGATTCTCTCTTTCAGGGGATTAGCCATTTTCATTTTAGTGGAATCACCGTAGCTATCGGTCAAGAGGTTCGTACGCTCCTTCTCCTACTCTTGGAAGAAGCCAAGCGCCGAGGGATTATCGTTTCAATGGATCTCAATCTGAGAACAAAGATGATTTCAGTCCTAGAAGCCAAGTATGAATTTTCTAAGTTTGCTCGTTTCGCTGATTATTGCTTTGGTATTGATCCTCTCATGATTGATGACCAAAATCTAGAGATGTTCCCAAGAGACAGAGCTAGCCTAAAAGAGGTGGAAAATCGCATGCAACTTTTAAAAAAAACCTATGGTTTCAAGGCCATTTTCCATACCCTCCGCTCTAGTGATGAGCAAGACAAAAATGTCTATCAAGCCTATGCTCTGGGAGAACGATTTGAAGAGTCTGTCCAACTAAAAACTGCAGTCTATCAACGAGTTGGTAGCGGGGATGCCTTTATCTCTGGTGCCCTTTACCAACTACTCCATCATTCCTCCCTAAAAACTAGCATTGACTTTGCAGTTGCCAGTGCCACTCTCAAATGTACTCTTCCAGGAGACCATCTCTCCACTCCCGCAGCTAGTATTGAAAAATTACTGGAAAATGCACAAGATATCATTCGTTAGGAGAATTACATGACCAAATCAGATACGATTATTGAACTAAAAAAACAAAAAATTGTCGCTGTCATTCGAGGAAATACAAAGGAAGAAGGACTACAAGCTTCGATTGCTTGTATCAAGGGCGGTATCAAAGCTATTGAAATTGCCTATACCAATCAGTATGCAGGGCAAATCATCAAGGAACTTGTAGACTTGTATCAGGACGATCAGAGTGTTTGTATCGGTGCAGGTACTGTGCTTGATGCCGTAACTGCTAGAGATGCCATTCTAGCCGGAGCAAATTACGTTGTTTCTCCATCTTTCCATGCTGAAACTGCAAAAATGTGCAATCTTTACAGCACACCGTACATTCCAGGCTGTATTACCCTCACAGAGATAACGACTGCACTTGAAGCCGGTAGTGAAATCATCAAACTCTTCCCAGGTAGTGCTCTCAGTCCATCATATATCTCTGCAGTCAAGGCGCCAATCCCACAAGTTTCCGTAATGGTAACCGGAGGAGTCGGCCTAAATAACATTCCTCAATGGTTCGCTGCTGGTGCAGACGCCGTTGGAATTGGTGGCGAACTCAATAAACTCGCTTCCCAAGGCGACTTTGACCGCATCAGCGAGATTGCCAAACAGTATGTTACACTCAGATAAAATGAAGTGAAAAAGGATAAGTGTTAACTTATCCTTTTTTAAAAGAAAAATCCGAAGATGTTTGACCTTCTTCGGATTTTTTCTATTTTCCACAGTTTCATGTGATTCATCTAGATGATGAACAAATCAGTTGTTCTTTCCTCTGCGGAACAGATAAACCGCCCCAAGTAGCAATAGCCCTAGACTTGCCAAGATTGACTGACCTTCTCCTGTATGAGGGAGATTCTTTTGATCCGAATGGTTCTTTTCTTCTTCAGATTTTTCCTTTTCTTTTGAATCCTGAGTTTGTGGCTGAGCTGCTTTTTCTAACTTTTTAAAGACTTCCTGATCTGGCGCTGATTCCTGGGTTTCAGGATTGTAGTAGGCAACCTTATAGTCATCCCCTTCTTTTCGAATAGTATAGACTCCACGTTTCAAGACTTGGAATTGGTTGGAAATAGTAGAGACAGAATCATCATATTTCACAATGCCCCAAACTCCTTGTTTGGCATCATAAACAGACTGAAGGGTCTCATTGTTATCGATGAGGCTACTTTCTAACTCTTTTACCATTTGATTGAAGGTGGCACGATCCACGTTAGGGATGAGCATATAGCCATAAGAATCTCCATTTTGCTTATGAGCCTGACTAATCGTAAGAAATTCATTTTCGACTTCCTTGTCTGACTGTCCTTCATTGATATCCTTCCAAGATCCCTTTTGGACAGCCTTACTCATACTGATTGAACTCTTCTTAAAGAAAAAGTAACCAATATTCTTTTTCGAATTGGACGATTCTAAAAAGACACTTTGGGTTTCAGGATAATCCTTTTCTTGTTCTGGGAGGGAGGCTTCTTTATCATTGACATAGACTTTATATGGATCACTTGATTCCAGTTTTCTCTGGTCAATTGTAGTTGCAGCAGTATCTGTTGAAGTGTTCTGGATATTGCTTCCTAAAAAGGCAATCTTATCCTTCAGCATAAACCAGCTCTTATGAGCAGTCAATGTTTGATTCCAGTTAGTGAAATCCATGGTTGCTGTCGCATTGGCCTCATCTAGTTTGCTCGTTCCAACGAAAGCAGACGGTAGAACTTTACCTGTATCACTATCCAATCTCTTAGCATCCGTCTCTGTCGTACCAGGCATCTTATAGGGATTAACTGTTGGCCAGTAGCCATCGCTATAGTGACTCAAATCACCATTATAGAGATAGAACATCCCATCACTTGTATACCAACCACGTTTGTTTTCCTTGTTCATGTGTTCGTAATTCAAGGTACGACTGGAAAAGAGTGATAAGCCAAATCCAAACCCTTTCTCTGCATTGTACATAGCTGTTTTATCCATCTTGTTAAAGGCAGATAGGTAACTTGTTCTTGGAGTACTTGCGACTCCAGCATCGCTTAACAAGGATTGCATCAAACTGATATCCTTATAAGTCTTCAAATTCTTAAAGACATCATAATAACTATCTGATTGAACAATGGTCTTCACAAGACTCTGCAACCGTTGTTTGGTTTCTCCTTCAGACATATCCGCTATCCGGTGAATCCCTCTTAGTACTTCTACTGCGGCCACATGCCCCTCGCTATTTGCACGACTGATAGAGCGGCCACGACTCATATCCATCAGCTCTCCATTCACTAGCAAAGGAGCAAACGATTTATCAATCCAGTGGTACATGGTTTGCATTTTATCTTTATCGATTGGGCTCTTGGTCTTTTGAATAACTGGCAACAGTTGAGACAGGCCATCAATCAAGACATTTCCATAAGCACCCGTATAGGCAACATTGGTGTGGTCGATATAAGATCCATCCTGATAAAAACCTTCGCCTTGGTCTACCAACTTAAACACTTGCTCAATCGAACGAATGGTAGAAGAAATTTCTTGGTCATCCTTGCGCAGTAAACCAGCTATTACTTTTACCCTTCCCATATCCACTAAGTTTCCACCTAGGGCCTTAAATGGGTTATCAGTCGTCTTTCGGAAATGTTCGGGATCTGGCACAAATTTTTCAATCACATCTGTATATTTTTTTATTTCCTCATCTGAGAAGTATTCTTTCATCAGAGACAAGGTATTGTTGATGGCACGAGGTGTACCGATTTCATAATCCCACCAGTTCCCAACAATGCTCTTTTCACTATTGTAGACATGTTTATTCATCCATTCCATGGAATCCCTAACTGTTCGAATGACGGTTTCATCTTGATAATAACGAGAAGAAGGATTGGTCACTTGCTTGGCCATCTCCTCTAATTTCCGATAAGTGGCAGTCAGATTCGCAGACGTTTTATAATTTGAAAATTTTTCCCACAAATAGGTGCGGTCCGCCTGACTTGAAATACTGGATAGGCTATCAGCTACCTTTCCTTCCAGCTCCTGGTTTAACTTGGCCATCTGTTCATTTTTAGAATCATAGTATTGATTCCCAGCGATGATGCCATTCCAGTCATCCAAACGGTCTGTGTATGCATCCTTAACAGAGGCTAGAATCTTCAAAGGAATCTTTTTCACTTCCTTGCCATCTTTACTGATAATGACATTGGTTGTCCCTTCCTTAAGAGGTTCTAAAATTCCATTTTTGACTGAAGCAACGTCAGGATTTTCTACCTTATAAGTATAGTCCGCAAGAGCAAAGACATGTTTTTTCCCAATTGGTAAATCAATCTTTTCCTCAAGCTGTTTATCTGTTTGAGAATCCTCAGAAGGCTGGTCTGCTACCTCTACCAGCTCAATATCCTTAAAGGAAACAGTCCCTGTTCCCGTTTCATAGAATAACTCCAGCTTGATTTTATCAACATCTAAAGTCGGGCTATAGTCTGCTTCAATAGTCTGCCAGTCCTTTGTTCCCGACATTGTTGCAGAATTCCACAATTGCTTGTCCTTACCACTTTCCTCAATGATGCGAACCTTAGCAATCCCCACTTTATTATCTGTTTTAATCTTGAAACGCAGTTTATACTTTTTCTTAGCTTCAATAGGGACTATACGGTGAACTACTGCCCTTAGTTTCTCAGAACTTGAGATAGTGACAGCCCCATCCTTGGCTTCAATGACTCGAGTTGAGGCACCTGAAGAACTATTCTTCTGGTCTACCCAAGCTGACCACCCCTTAGCTTTGCTTCCTGTCCAAGGACTGCTTCCGTTCTCCGTCTGACTAAAATCACCATTTTCAACTAAATTTTTGGTATCCCTTTGCTGATACTGAACTTCCTTCTGGCTTTGCTGAATGGTATTCGTAGTCGTTTCTTCCGCTCCAACTGTCATATAATGGTTTAATAAAAATCCCGATAAAACAAGTGAAGACAAACTCACAATGAGCTTCTTTGTTTTTGTTTGCATGTGTACACTCCAATAAACATATTGTAAAATCAATAGGAACTAAATCTCAAATTAGAGATTTATAGCAACTGAGTAAACCGGTTTAATTAAATCATATCATTTTTAAAGTTATTTGTAAACGGTTTCTATCATATTGAGGGCTTATTCTTCAACAATATCTCCCATCCAACTCGACGAAAAGGGTAAAAACTGTTACAATGTAGAAAAAGAAAAGAGGCCCTCATGACCAGTATATATGATTTTTCCGTTTTGAACCAAAACAACCAAGCAACTCCCCTGGAGAGCTATCGTGGCAAGATTCTCTTGATTGTCAACACTGCTACTGGATGTGGTTTAACGCCCCAGTACCAGGGACTTCAAGAACTCTATGAACGCTATCAAGATAAGGGCTTTGAAATCTTAGATTTCCCTTGCAATCAGTTCATGGGACAAGCACCCGGCAGCGCAGAGGAAATCAATAGTTTCTGCAGCCTACACTATCAGACCACTTTCCCTCGCTTTGCCAAGATCAAGGTCAACGGCAAGGAGGCAGATCCTCTTTATGTTTGGCTAAAAGACCAGAAATCTGGCCCGTTAGGAAAACGAATCGAATGGAATTTTGCTAAGTTTCTCATTGGTCGAGATGGGCAAGTCCTTGAGCGCTTCTCTTCCAAAACAGACCCCCAAACCATCCAAGAGTCTCTCCAAAAAATACTTTAATTTCTTTTTAAAACGTATCCTTTCATTTAGTTTGAGCCCTGAAAGGATGCGTTTTTTCTTTAAAAAGTAACTAATTTTCTTTAATTTATATTTATTTTTTTGCTTTTTGCTATTGCAATTCTTTCATTAATTTAGTATATTTGTTATATTAAAAGTTTTCAGTCATTTTAAGGGAGAAATGACCTTTTAAATTTTTTTATCTTAAAATGAAAGCGCTTTATAAATAGGAGGTAAGGTAGCTTACAAATTATCAGAGAGTTTTTCATTAAATCAAGTTGTAACCAAGTCAGACTTGGGCTTGGGCAGTAGCTGACTGCCTTTCTAAAAACTAGGAGTATATTATGAATCGATACCTTTTTGAAAAAGGGCAAACATTTAGCATTCGGAAGTTGACTGTAGGTGTGGCCTCTGTCATCGTCGGACTGGCATTTTTTGCTTCTGGAACCGTGCGTGCAGACGAAACGTCTCCTGCTACAACATCCAATTTAGATCAGCAAATGAAACAAGTCGCAGATATAGAAGAGAACAAGGCTGAACCAGTCAAAAAAGAAGGTCGTGTAGAAGCTGAAAAACAAGAAACACCTGTTGCCGATACCAACAGTGCTGACTTGCTCCCTGAAGACATTCAGGACCGTGCCTATCCCGACACACCTGTCAAAGAACTCGATACGACTACTATCGTTGACCAAAAAACTAGTCCAAAAGTAGAAACTAAGAGCATTCTAAAGGACAAGGAAGAAGCTCCAAAAGAAACTGAGAACGGAAACCGTGCCATCATTAACGGTGGACAAGACCTCAAACACATCAACTACGAGGGACAACCTGCTACTGCTGCTACTATGGTTTACAGCACTTATAATGCAGGGGAGCAACGCTACCTCGTTTCAGGATCTGGTATCTTTGTTGCACCTAATTTGATTCTTACCGTTGCTCATAACTTCCTAGAGGCCAATAAAGAAACTGGCGAAGGTCACATTCGTGGTGGAAAATCTGCCCAGTTCTACTATAACGTTGGTTCAAACAGCGAAAAGAAAAACTCACTGCCATCTTCTGGAACTACGGTTTTATTCAGAGAAAAAGACATCCATTTCTGGAACAAGAAAGAGTTTGGAAAAGGCTATAAGAATGACCTTGCTCTTGTAGAAGCTCCTATTCCTCTTCCGATTGCTAGTCCAAACAAAGCAGCAACCTTTGCGCCTTTAGCGGAGCACAAGACGCATCAGCCTGGAGAAGCCATCAGTACGATTGGCTACCCAACTGACTCGAGCTCAAAAGAACTGAAACAACCTATCCTAGCTGGTCAGCTTTACAAGGCAGATGGGACCATCCGATCTGTTGAGTCCTATGATGATAAGGGAACAACCGGTATTACCTACAAAACCACTTCTGTATCTGGTTTGTCTGGTGGCGGAATTGTCGATAGCCAAGGAAAAGTTCTGGGTGTCCATCAACACGGAACCGTTGACAATGGTGTAGCTGAAAAGGATCGCTTTGGTGGCGGACTCGTCCTTTCACCTGAACAACTGAAATGGGTGAAGGACATGATTGCTAAGTATGGTGTGAAAGGCTGGTACCAAGGTGATAACGGAAATCGTTACTACTTTACTGATGAAGGGCGTATGCTTCGAAATGAGAAAGCTGTTATCGGAAGCAACGAATATTCCTTCAACCAAGATGGGATTGCTAGCTTGACCAAGGGAGTTGAATACGGTCGTGTGGTTATTCAACACGAAGACGAAGAAGGAAATCCTGTCAAAGATAATGACACCTTTATCGAACAGACAGCTGTTGATTCGCCATTTGACTATAATTTCAAAAAAGAAATTGAGAAGACGGACTTCTATCAGAAGAATAAAGACAAATACGAAATTGTATCCATTGATGGCGTAGCAGTTAATAAACAGCTAAAAGATACTTGGACTGAAGATTACAATGTTGTCAGCAAAGCGCCTGCCGGTACACGTGTCATCAAGGTGGTCTATAAAGTCAACAAAGGCTCCTTCAAAGTTTACTACCGTCAAAAAGGAACAGCTACTGAGCTAGCGGAAGCGACAGTTGATAACAATGAAGGTCAAGAGTATGACGTTTCCTTTGTCAACACCTTCCATGCAAAAGACATTGCTGGCTACCGTCCAGTCAAAACCAGCCTGGAAGCAAGGATCCAGCATAAAGGTGTGAATGAGGTCGTCTTTGAATACGAGCCAGTCGCTGATACAGCCAATCCAACGACACCGACTCCACCAGTCGCTCATCCAGAAGATAAAGAAACCGAGATTGGCAATCATGGACCTCTTCCAAGCAAGGCTCAACTCGATTACCACAAGGAAGAATTGGCAGCCTTCATCCACTATGGAATGAACACTTATACCAATTCTGAATGGGGAAATGGGAAAGAAGACCCCCGGTACTTCAATCCAACCAACTTGGATACTGACCAGTGGATTCGTACTCTGAAGGAAACGGGCTTCAAACGAACTATTATGGTTGTTAAACACCACGACGGATTCGTTGCTTACCCATCTAAATACACCAACCATACCGTAGCTGCTAGCCCATGGAAAGATGGTAAGGGTGACCTTCTCGAAGAAGTTTCCAAGTCCGCTAGCAAGTATGACATGAATATGGGTGTTTACTTGTCACCATGGGATGCTAATCATCCAAAATACCATGTTGCAACCGAAAAAGAATACAACCAATACTATCTCAACCAGCTGAAAGAAATCCTTGGTAATCCGAAATACGGTAACAAAGGGAAATTTATCGAGGTTTGGATGGACGGTGCACGTGGTAGCGGTGCCCAAAAAGTAACCTATACCTTCGATGAATGGTTCAAATACATCAAAGAAGCCGAAGGAGATATCGCCATCTTCTCTGCTCAACCGACAAGCGTTCGCTGGATCGGAAATGAACGGGGTATCGCAGGTGACCCTGTCTGGCATAAAGTTAAACGGGCCAACATCACAGACGATGTGAAAAACGAATACCTCAACCATGGTGACCCAGATGGTGATATGTACTCTGTAGGGGAAGCTGACGTTTCGATCCGTTCGGGCTGGTTCTATCATGACAACCAACAGCCGAAATCACTCAAAGAGTTGATGGATATCTACTTCAAGTCTGTTGGTCGTGGAACCCCACTCCTTCTCAATATTCCACCAAATAAAGAAGGAAAATTTGCAGATGCAGATGTGGCTCGCTTGAAGGAATTCAAAGCAACCCTAGATCAAATGTATGCGACTGACTTTGCCAAAGGCGCAACTGTAACAGCAAGTTCTACTCGTCAAAACCACCTCTACAAAGAAAGCCACCTCACAGACGGTAAAGATGACACCAGCTGGGCCCTCTCAAATGATGCCACAACCGGTAGCTTTACAGTCGATTTGGGGCAAAAGAGACG
This sequence comes from Streptococcus sp. SO2, assembly GCF_030440025.1. The sequence continues at coordinate 16,639 of NZ_JAQFJH010000007.1, read as the reverse complement.
CTTTGACGTCGTTGAACTCAAGGAAGACATCGCCAAAGGTCAACGTATCTCAGGTTTCAAGATTGAAGTCGAAATCAACGGACGTTGGGTGACATACGGCGAAGGTTCGACCGTTGGTTACCGTCGCTTGGTTCAAGGCAAGCCTGTTGAAGCACAAAAAATCCGTGTAACCATCACCGGTGCTCAAGCAACCCCAATCTTAACCAACTTCTCAGTCTACAAGACACCAAGCAGCATTGAAAAGACTGATGGCTACCCTCTTGGACTTGAATACCACTCAAACACAACGGCAGATACAGCCGGAACAACTTGGTACAATGAATCTGAAGGTGTTCGTGGCACTTCTATGTGGACCAATCAAAAAGATGCCAAAGTCAGCTATACCTTCACAGGAACCAAGGCCTATGTCGTCTCTACAGTCGACCCAGGTCATGGAGAAATGTCCGTCTACGTTGATGGTCAAAAGGTTGCCGATGTGCAAACTAAGAACGCTAGCCGTAAACGTAGCCAAAAAGTCTTTGAGACAGGCGATTTAGCACCTGGCCAACACACTATTACCCTCGTGAACAAAACAGGCGAACCAATTGCTACAGAAGGAATCTACACCCTAAACAATGATAGTAAAGGGATGTTTGAACTTGAGTCTACCAACTACGAAGTCGAAAAAGGAAAACCAGTCACTGTTAAGATTAAGCGTGTTGGTGGAAGCAAGGGGACTGCTACTGTGCGCTTCATCACAGAACCTGGAACTGGGGTTCACGGTAAAGTTTACCAAGATACAACTCAAGATGTGACTTTTGAAGATGGAGAAACAGAAAAGACTGTTACCATCCCAACGATTGACTTTACAGAACAAGCCGACTCTGTCTTTGACTTCAAAGCCAAGCTCACTTCTGTCACTGATGGTGCCCTGCTCGGTTTCGCTACAGATGCAACCATCCAAGTGATGAAAGCTGAATTGCTGATCAAGGACCAAACAAGTTATGATGACCAAGCTAGTCAGTTGGATTACAGTCCTGGCTGGAACCATGAAACCAATTCCGCAGATAAATACCAAAAGACGGAGTCTTGGGCTTCCTTTGGTCGCTTAACTGATGAACAAAAGAAAAAGACAACCGTAACAGCTTACTTCTACGGTACTGGACTTGATATTAAGGGCTATGTTGATCCAAATCATGGTATCTACAAGGTATTCCTCGACGGCAAAGAAGTTCCTTACCAAGAGGGCATGGGAAATGCTTCGACTATTGATGGTAAGAAATACTTTAGCGGTCATGCAGCCCAACGCCAAGGCAATCAAACTCTGGTTAGCTTAAAAGGTCTGGACGAAAACTTGCACGCAGTCACCCTTCAACTAGATCCTGATCGAAACGATTTGTCTCGAAATATCGGTATCCAGGTAGACCAATTCATCACTCGTGGCGAAGGTAGCGAACTCTACAGCAAGGCAGATATCATCCAGTCTATCTCAAAATGGAAAGACGATCTGTCCAACTTTGATCCAGCAGGCTTGAAAAATACGGCTACTGCACGCCAAGCTTTCCAAGCAAATCTAGAAAAATTGAGAAACCAACTCAGTGCTGATGCAGTGGATGTTCAAGAAGTCATGTTGACAGTCAGTGCCCTACAAGATATCCTATCCAAGGACGAGAACTATCAAAGAGGCCAAGAGGAACCTAGTCCAGAGCAACCTGAACAGCCTGAAGAACCTTCTAAACCTGATCAACCAGCTGAACCAAAACAACCGGAAATTGAGTATGATAAGGCTATGGACAGCTTGACAAAAGCTATCGAGAAAAAAGTCGCTGAGCTTGGATCCAACAAGGAAGCTAAAAAGAAATTATTAGAAATTGCTGATCAAGCCATTGCTGCAATCCAAGAAGCTAAAACTCAGGAAGCAGTCAATCAAGCGCTAAAAACTGCTCTCGAACAAATCAACAAGCTCGAAGCAGCTCAGCCTGAGAAACCTGCTGAACCAAAACAACCGGAAATTGAGTACGATAAGGCTATGGACAGCTTGACAAAAGCTATCGAGAAAAAAGTCGCTGAGCTTGGATCCAACAAGGAAGCTAAGAAGAAATTGTTAGCAATTGCTGACCAAGCCATTGCTGCAATCCAAGAAGCTAAAACTCAGGGAGCAGTCAATAAAGCGCTAGAAACTGCTCTCGAACAAATCAACAAACTCGAAGCAGCTCAACCTGAAAAACCGGCGCAACCGGAAAATCCGGCTCAGCCTGAAAAGCCAGCTCAGCCTGAAAATCCGGCTCAGCCTGAAAAACCAGTTCAACCGGAAAAACCGGCTGAACCTGAGAAACCTGCTGAGCCTGAAAAACCAACTCAGCCTGAAAATCCGACTCAACCGGAAAAACCTGCTCAACCGGAAACTCCAGCGCAACCTGAGAAACCTGCTCAGCCTGAAAATCCGACTCAACCGGAAAAACCTGCTGAGCCTGAAAAGCCAGTTCAGCCTGAAAAACCGGCTCAACCTGAAACTCCAGCGCAACCTGAGAAACCAATTACTTCTTCAAGTCCTGAGGAAGGGGTTAAAGACCTTGTCTTTACACTTCCAAGCTTAGAAATCGTCAATAAGGTCGTACCGTTCAAGACGATTCGTCGCGAAAACCCACAATTAGACAAAGGAAAAGAGCAAGTTCTATCAGAAGGGAAAGACGGTCTCTTAGTCGAGTATGTTGAAGTGGACGGTGACAATCGCAAGGTTCTCCAAACAGAAGCAACTCCAGCTCAAGATCGAGTGATTGAGGTAGGTAGCAAACAAAGCTCAGTTGGAACAGAAGCGCCACCAGTTGTGACTCTTCCTGAGTATGTTCTACCAAGAGAGACTGAAAAACCTGCGCCAGCCGTAACAGATAATTCATCATCAAAAGATGAAAAAGCTCCTGTTACAGCTACAGTCAAAGAAGACAAGGAAAGACTACTCCCTGCAACTGGGGAACAAGAAGCAAGTGCCTTCCTCTTCTTGGCAGCCATTACTTCTATCTTGTCTCTCCTCATCTTCCAAAAGAATTTCAAAGACTAGTAATCCTCTTTGATTGATTCTTTCTAATTATTCAGTTCCCCCGTTGAGAAGACCATCTGGTCTTCTCTTTTTCTATCTGTAAAATTAAAAAACATCCACAAATATACATGGATGTTTTGGTATGACTCTATAAAGTAAGATGATCATTGAAGATAGCTGTTCTCAAATCCAACCACGTTTTCAAATAAACGCTCATCTAAAAAAGCGAGTGCCCTTGTCTTATCTCATCAGAACATCCATCATAAGTTTCTGCAAGAACTCCACAGATAAAGGATAACGTTTCGAATTCCAATACCATGAGATCTTCTGACGCTCACAAGCCATCTTTCCTAAATCAGACTTCCCTCTCCCACATCTAGATCTACTGACTACTATTTTCGAGTCCAGCGTATGCATAGGTTCGATTTCTGGGACACTCTTTTTCCATCACCACCCTAAAGTAAAAGCGATGCTCCCGCCCATCCTTAGCATTTTCCTTGTTCAAGACAAAGTAGTTTTTCTGATTCATCGCCATGGTGCGTAGGATGTCATCGATCAAAAAAGTCAGTGGTACATTCATAGCAGAGTATTTTTGAAAATCCTCTTCAAAACGAATATAGGCTTCTGAAAAATAATCCATCTGCAGTTTGTTTTCATACAACTCTTTCCTAGTCATACACTCCCTCCTCCCACAGTCGAATTTCGAGGACATCTGCTACCTCCACCAGCCTATAGCCCTCATTGGTCCTAATAGATAGAGTTTGAGGTGATAATTCGCTTACCTTGCCGACGATAGTCGTTTTTTGTTTCTTTTCCTTGACCACAAAGCATCCCTTCAGTTGCCCGACATAAAGCTGTGAAAGCAAGATCAACTTCTCAACGGGATTCAAATTCGTCGAAAAAGCAACCCGATTTTTTTCTTCACCAAGTGAACTAGTATGCTCTGAGAGGAAAAAGCCCATCCACTTCTGCATCCCTGGATCTTGATAGTCACGCGCAGATTGAAAGGGTAAATAAGAACGATCAATCATTTTAAACCATCTAATCCTCCAGCAGAATGCCCCCCAATCAGCTTGCTTCTAGCAAGACTCCTAGAGGCTTCTTCCAGTGCATTGGCCTTTAAGAGGGAGGTAAAACCAAATTGTTCCCGAATGGAGTCAATGGCTGTCTGGAGCCTTTCTTCTTTTTCTAACTTGTCAACATCATCAAAGAGGGAGATCAAGCCAAAGGACTCATCCACAAATCTTGAATAGTTGACTCCGACACTTCTGACCGCTCCAGAAGTGTATTTATTATGAAATAGCTTCAAAACATAATCCGTTAAGATAGCTGTATTATTGGTCGGTTCGACCTTCATTTGTGTGTGAATAGACGGCCTGACCTCCTGTTTAGAGAAACCGACATAGATAGAGACAAGGGTTGTTTTCTTGCCAGCTCTTCTCAGCCTAATAGCCACCTGCTCCGCCATTTCTCGGAGAATAATTTCAATATCCCGTAGCTTCACGTAGTCTCTCGGCAAGATTTGAGAATTTCCTAACCCTTGGGACTTGGCTTTATAGGGCCTGTGAACATTGCTCTCATCAATCCCGTTAGCATGAAACCACAAACGCAGGCCAGCCTGACCAAGTGTTTTCTGTAGCTGGTCTGGATTACTGGTGGCCAATTCTCTGATGGAAAAAATCCCCAGAGCATGCAAGCGTTTCTCCATCCGCCTGCCAATCCCCCAAAAGTCCGTCATCTTGGGAATAGCCCAGACCTTCTCTTCCACATCCTTGTAAGACCAGTTGGCCCTCATGGTCGGAGTGTGCTTGGCCTCATTATCCAGAGCCAACTTGGCCAGTAAGGGATTGGCATTGGACATACCCACCGTAGAGTAGATCCCTGTCTGCCTCCAAATATCCCTCTGGATACGAGCAGAAAGCAGATCCAGCTTGTCTTTGCGAGAGAGACTCTTGTCTGGGATAAAATAGTTGAGCGAACTAGTCAGATCGATAAAGCCCTCATCGATAGAGTAGGGATAAATATCATCTGGACTACCATAGTTTTGAAAGATTCGCTGGATTTCCATATTGACCGCTATGTACTCATCCATCCTAGGTGGCACAATCAAAGTCACTTGAGCCCAATCTTCGATGTAGCGAACATAGTCTGAGTCAGTAGGCAAGCCTTGCTTTCGAGCATTGTAATAGGAAAATTTGCGCGTTTTGATATCAAAAGACAGATCATAGGCCCGGCCAACATTAGACTTACCAAAAATCTTCTTAAACATGGGAGAGGAAGCTAAGATAAGACCAGTAGAATTATCCGCGCGACTCATGACACAAAGCGAGGTCTTCAGCGGATGCAAGCCCCGTTTCACACACTCAACGCTGGCATAAAAGGATTTCATATCGACAAAGGCAATGTCACTTTTGGGCTCTCTGGAATAATCAAAGTAGCCCATAGGCTAACCCTCCATCGGCACAAAGTTCCCAACGATAATCCCCACAATCCGAGGATCTTCCTCATAGGAGATGAAAATGTCCTTGTATTTAGGATTGATAGAAACCAGACGCAAACCATCTTCCTCCCGATAGACCCGTTTGATATAGGTCTGGTTGTTACAGACCACTGCATAAACTGCCCCATCATAGTCAAATCCTGTCTCCCGAATCAGAGCCACCGAACCATTTTGATATTTAGGTTCCATAGAGTCCCCAGCCACCCAAGATGCAAAATCATGGGCCAACTCCTCGTTAAAGTAGATCGTATCAAAATTCTGATCATCATAGACCGAAGCCCCGATCCCTGCTGACATGCGTTCATAGACACGGTACTCGTAGAGGCGCTCTGGCATGGTCGTCACCTTCTGTGTTTGTTCCTCTTGAGCTAGGTTGCGAGCATAGAGCACAACCTTGTCCTTCCCTTGCTTGGAGAGGCTATTGTAGAGACGAACAATCTCGATCTGAGTGAAATATCCCTTTGCCACCTTTAAAATATTTTCTAGCTGAGCAACCTTCTCCTTGGATGGTTCCTTAATTCCCCGTTCCCAAGCCGAGTAAGCCTGAAAACTAATCCCTAATTCCTCTGCAATTTCCTTCTGTGTCAATTTTAACTCTTTTCTCCGAGCCTTGAGTTTTTCTGGTTGGTACATGATTCACTCCCTAGTGTGATGTTTTATTGAGAATATCTCTCTTAGAAAAACAAATCGACGGTTGAGCTTACATCTCTAAAATTCAACCAATTCGGTTTAGTTTTATTATATAAAAAAAGTGGACGATTGTCCACTGGGAAAATCAAATTTTAACAGGCACAACTGGAAATTATGAACAAAAAAACATCCAAGAAAACATTCTTGAATGTCTGGACAGATTATAACTCCATTAACCTTGTCAGTAGACTGGAAATGATGATATTATGACCTCCTTATCTCAAATATTGCTGTATGAACCCACTCATTATGAATGTATAAGTCATTTTCTATCATTCTACTAAAGGTGAAACCATTTTTTAAAAGCACCCTCTGAGAGGCTAGATTACCCGTTGCCGTTCCTGCAATGATTCTATTGAAACCATAAGTATGAAACGCCTTGTCTAAAACAAGTCTAACCGCTTCGCTAGCATAGCCTAAGTTGCTAACATTTTCCCCAATCCTATACCCAAGCTCTGCTGTTGTTCGATCATTCTCTAAAACACTTAAATTGATTCTTCCGATCATAACACCTTGTGAATCTCTGATAAGATGCATGTAGATATCCCGATTCGTTTGTTCCGTTAACAATTCCCTCGTGATTTCTTTGAAACCTTCTAAATCAAAATAGTTAGCTGGTCTAGGAGGTAGATTTCGTTCAAAATACTCCCGATTTTCTTTTTCAAAAGAATAAACGTCTAGACTATTTTCCTCAGACAACAGCTCTAAACTAATCATTACAAAACTTCCCTTCTCTTCTTAGTAAAAATATTGTGAGACTTACCTAGCCCTAACAACTCCTACTCTAATTTTTGCAACAGCTTTACAACTTGACGATTTTCAATCCTCACATAGTATACACCACTATCACTGACAAGTTTATCCTCTTTATATTTAGCAATTTTGACAGCATAAAGACCGCGTGGTAGGGGTTGGTTGGCAAAAAATTCCTTCATGAGCGCTTCAAGCTCTTTTAGATAGTCATCATACAAGAGATCTCTTTTTTCTTTTGGAACGAAATACTGAAATTCAAATGTTGGTATAAAAATCTCTTTTTGGAACAGATATTGAGCATCCATTGGATACATTCCTTGCAGAGCTTGGCCCTTGCTTTGATTTTCCTCTAATATTTCATTATAAAGATAGATATTATCAGATTGGTTATTAAATTCAAAATCAATACCTTGATACTTCAAATCAGGAAGTTTAGGATCTTTGATTGAACTGTCCAGTGTTTTTAAAAACTCGCTGGTGCCTGGACTAACCTCAATCCCTAAATAGGCTAATTCTGGGAAAACATCATAAATTTTTTTACCATTTTTGTAATCAACCTCTGCATCTGTCTTTCCATATGTTTCACTTTTTGAAAAGCGAGTATAGTATTTAAATCGAGTTTTAACCTCATAGGTTTTTCCGGCTATATTTTCACTGTAGGTACCATGGATTATAAATCCTCCTACACTTGTATAGTTTTTCTCGTATTTTTCTAACTCAAACTGTCCTGTAAGACCGTAATTTTGATAAGAACGATGCACAGCTTGCTCAATCTCAGTTTGACTTGCATGGGCAAACAGCCCCCACATATCCATTAGAGAAAAAATCGGACTGAACACTGTGAAGATTACCATTGGGATCACTATGGATAAGCAACCTATTAATAGCCAATTTCTTTTCTTGGCGTTTTCTTCAGATTTTTTAGCAGTTTTCTGTTTCCTTTTTAAGATTAGAATGAGCAAAACCAAAAGCACTAATACTAATAAAACCAAGCTACAATCTCCTTTTACTTTGGACAGTTGTTAACAGGTAGATAGGAGACCGACAGAAATACTCGTCTCACCTGCTAACTTATCCTGAATTCCATAAACTCGTCTGAAACGAGGAGCAACCCTTGTCTCATTATACCACATGAGAGATACCGTGAGAAGAAGAGAAAAGCAAAAGAAAACCACCTGAAATAAATTCAGGTGGTTAGCTTCATGAGACTAGGAGTAGGTTCTATAAACCTTTATCTCTTCTTAGACTTCTTCACATGTTCCTTGTACATTTTTGACTTTTTCCCATACCATTCTTCAATGGTATAGCCATACTCTTCACGGTATTTCTCTTGGTTTTTATTGACTGCATTCAAGTTCTCTAGAGTTACTACATTGGACTTGAAAAATGATACCAAAAATAGTCCTAGTAAAATAGGTGCAATAGGTAATAAAGCAAGCAAGAGATACGCTAGGAAATGATTAAGCCCGTGAGTAAAGAGATTGATTCCATACATCAACAACCATAAGAATAAAATAACATTCAAAAATTTTTTATAATATTCTGAGGAGAAATAATCCTTGCTAGCGCGCTGCTTTGTAACGAGAATATAAATAAGGTAAATCAGTGATAAGACAAAACCAATCCAGTAGACGATACGAACTACTACTAGGGGGATTAAATATAAGATGGCTATAAACCAACTATAATAAAAAATTAGAAATAAAATCAGCTGAAGAATCTGAGTCAATAAATAGGTCTTAATACGATTTCTTTTAGAGATGATATAAAAACAAATATAACAAAACCAACAAAACAAGAATAGAAAACCAAAGAAGCTATTTGGGGGGATAAGCCCTTTTTCCACTGATGTTAGCTGTGTAACCATTGATGTCAATGGTACAGCTGGATCATGCCCTGCTTCACTAGCCATTCGAAATAAGCTTATCGGAAAATAGGTCCCAAGAATAATCATAAATGAAAATAAAGGTGCTACAGAAAACATCTTCAATATGTTAAAACGTCTTCCCGTTTCTAGTGCATCATTAATATCTTTTTGCATCTTATCCATTTATTTTCTCCTATTATCCAAACAAGGATGAGGCCGCCTTCAGACCACCATTGAAAAAATCAGAAACATTCTTGCCCACACTTTTGACAGTCTCCAAGCCCTGGTGGATTCCATTTCCGATAGACTCCACTCCTGATTCTACCACGTCCACAGCACCATAAGCAAAATTTTTAACTCCTTGAGTATTTGCTAGTAAGTAATCCGTCCTTAACCCGTTATACCACATGAGCAATACTTTGAGAAAAAGGGAAAAAAACACCTGAACATCATTCAGGTGATTAATGAAATTTTGCAGTTAGTTGAAGAAACTTTCAATCCAACCACTTATATTGTTTAACAATATTCCTAGCTGACCAATAAGTCCATCCATCTCCAAAGCTTTATTCTCATACTCATTAATTTTTATGAGTAACTCATCAATATTCTCGTCCATGGCCTTAATACTAGAATCAAAATATGAAATCAGATTACCTGCGGGGGTAACAAATTTCGTATCATGCAAATTTCCAGTCCAGGAATCATCATGTTCATCTTTTTTAGAAGCTACAGCTTTTTTTTGCTTAACAAACTCACTTTTAATTTTCCTTAATTCGTCATATATTTCCTTGACTTTTTTTGCCTCTTCTAAATAACCTTCTTTTTTTGATCGAGCTGAACTAATCTGCGATTGAATTGCAGCTTGCTGACTAGCGTTTGACACCATTCCTACCCTTAAATTTACTATTTATAAATTGCATTCAATAGAAATACCATTGTCAACAAGATGGGTGCTAAAATTAATGTTGCCATACATATCCATACTTGACGCTTATACACCACTTCCATACCACTGTATCTCTCAACAAAGGACTCTTTGGGACAAGCAGGGTTATACCAAACAGTCATCTTTGAGCCCTTTGGAAAAGCATCTTCCAAAACACGTGTAACAGAAACGACAGAATTTCTATAAATTGTTATCTTTTGAGCTAATAACTCCGACCTAGAAGTGGCTTGTACACTCTTCCAAGGAACTGATATGAGAATAACTCTATGGTAGTCCAGATTTCTTTGATAAGTCCGCCCATCAACTTTATATTCAACAATTGGAGGACCTGCTGGTTTTGAATACTTGTATCCTACTACAACTCCCTCAACACATGCAGTAGATAAATTTTTAATTCTTAGTTCTCTTTTGTAAAAATAACGGAAAAAGAAAAGTACAGATGAACAGAGTAATAAAACTCCAAATAGCAACAAAAAATAAAGCTTTAAATCTGACATATAGTTCTCCTACTTCATTTGAATATCTGAAATACTTAGGTTCATTTTTCTTTCATCTACAATCTTTGTAGCAATCGATTTCTGTTCAGTTGTTAAAGGAAGTAAAAAAATTGTTGCAGATTGTGTAGGCAGCTCCCCGCTTTCAGAAATCTTGTATTCAACTAATTCATTTTGGTAGATTTGCTGTCCCGCATAACTCCAACTAATTTTAAATTTAGCATCATGATTAATGTCAGTATCCGTCTTGTTTAATATCATAAATACTGCATACTCCTGCTCATTAAATGTATATGTACTACCAGAATAGTATAGAGTAACTTCTCCTTGATTACCTACCTCAGGATGTTCTTCAATTAATTTCTTTCCAAACTCTATTAATTCCGACGTTTTACCTTCATATTGTGGTGCTACTACAAATTTTAATTTTTTCTCCTCCTTGACAATCGTCTCATTTTTATTAGCCTCTTTATCTTTAATCCCATTAGAGCAACCTCCAAGTATTAACAATAAAATTATAACAAACAGCTTCTTCATTTTTTCACCTTTCTATTCAAAATCCAATTAATTCCTTTTCCTATTTTCATTTCTAACTCCTTAATATTATTCGTATTTAATTATATCATACGAAACTTATAATAGAAAAACTCACCTGAATTAAATTCAGGTGAGTTCAGATAGTTATGGAAAATCTTTGTATTGACTCTCTGCGATTTCAACCATTTTTCTACGATTGTGGCGTTCCTTGGAATCTTTTCCGCCTTGGATATAACGCTCTCTGCGTTCTGCACGTGTTTCGGGTGCTTTCGTATACATATTCTGACCGATGGAATTAGCCATACTATCATCTACGCTTTTAAAAGCCTCACCAACTGCCCCAAGATACTCATCTAAGGAACTAATCGTCTCCACCATTTCCTTAGAGAGTTTCTTAATACCATCTGTCGCAGCTTCTATCTTTTCCGTCGCACTTGAAGAAATGAGGTCCGAAACGTTATGTTCTAACTCGCCACTCATATCTTTAAATGCACCATTCACTCGGCTGAGATTATCCGGATTAATTTTCTTATTACTCACTCTTTATCACTCCCGTCATTTCTAACAATCTTCTTATATTTTCCGAAGGACAGGATGTTTCTCCAACCAGGCATTCGCCTCTTGGCTGTTACGAATCTGAACATCGGAGGCTTCCCCATCATCATTACGTCCATAAACGGTTAGAAGGTCTTCTCCCTTAGGGGCAAACCAGTGTAACACGGTATCAAACCACTCATCCGGTGTGACCTTATCTGTACGGACATAAAGCGACCAATTCTGATTGATGAGTTTATCTTCGATGTCTGGATAAAGACTGTAGAGGTTGATGTTAGGGTCTGGGACCTGCCCTTCAGACCTAGTTGTGACGATCTCATTCGAAGGATCAATATAACCCTTAGAGTCTAAAATTTTACCATAATTCGTTGCTCTTACAGTACTACTGATAATTGAATCCATCTCAAACTTTGTATCTTTTGGAAGTTCCACCACTTCTTCCGTCTCCACATTGAGATAGACATCTTTGTAAATTCGATTCTCTTCATCCGATAAATCACCAATTCTCAACCTAAAATAGTGAGTACCCTCAACATAATAGGAGTCAATTAGATTAATAGGAATACTTTTCTGATTGTAGCTTCGCACTGCCTGATATAGGTCAATCTTTCGCTCAGGCAAGCCCTCCTTGTCTAAATTATACAAAATCAAGTTCCAATACTCTCCCTCCATCTGGAGATGAGGTAGGGTATGTAGCTTTTTTTCATCCTCTACTATAAAAGTCTTGTACTCATCTGTGATCGCATATGTTTTACTGACAAATAAACTCCCTTTATTGCTAGGCGCAAGGACGTATTGACTCTTATCTCCAAATAGTTGAAAGTCTGATTTTTCCATGGCAGTTCGCATTCTATACTCTGGTTCTTTTGGGGGTTGACTGGGCTTCAAAAGAAGAAAGAAACAAGATCCCGTTATGACTAGAAAAAGAAGAAGGAGGGACCAGACAACTTTCCGATTCCTAAATACCTGTTTGTTCACTATTAGTTACCTCCTATTCCAACTAAGTGATTGAAATATCAGACTGATTGATTTTGGACTCCATAAACTCGTCTAAAACGAGGAAAATCCCTTACCTCATTATACCACATGAACCATACTGTGAGAAGATGAGAAATACAAAAGAAAACCACCTGAAATAAATTCAGGTGATTTGTGTAATTATGGAAAATCATTATATTGACTCTCTGCGATTTCAACCATTTTCCTACGATTATGACGTTCCTTAGAATCTTTTCCGCCTTGGATATAACGTTCTCTACGCTCTGCTCGTGACTCAGGAGCTTTCGTATACATATTCTGACCGATGGACTGAGCCATATTCGCATCTGCGCTTCGAAAGGCCTCACCAACCGCCCCAAGATACTCATCTAAGGAACTAATCGTCTCCACCATTTCCTTAGAGAGTTTCTTAATACCATCTGTCGCAGCTTCTATCTTTTCCGTCGCACTTGAAGAAATGAGGTCCGAAACGTTATGTTCTAACTCGCCACTCATATCTTTAAATGCACCATTCACTCGGCTGAGATTATCCGGATTAATTTTCTTATTACTCACTCTTTATCACTCCCGTCTGGTCTATAGTAGTCTATATTTCTAAGGGCAGGATGTTGCTCCAACCAGGCATTCGCCTCTTGGCTGTTACGAATCTGAACATCTGAGGCTTCCCCATCATCATTACGTCCATAAACGGTTAGGATCTCTTCCCCTTTAGGGGCGAACCAATGAAGAAGGGTGTCAAACCACTCATCCGGTGTGACCTTATCTGTACGGACATAAAGCGACCAATTCTGATTGATGAGTTTATCTTCGATGTCTGGATAAAGACTGTAGAGGTTGATATTAGAATCTGGGGTACTTCCTTCATGCTTATCTGCAAGTATCTTATTCGAAGGATCAAAATAACCCTTAGAGTCTATAATCTTATCGTAGTTTGTTATTCTTGCAGTATCGCTTATATCATCATTCATTCCAAACTTTGTATCTTTTGGAAAATCCACCACTTCTTCCGTCTCCAAATTGAGATAGACATCTTTATAAATTCGATTCTCTTCATCCGATAAATCACCAATTCTCAACCCAAAATAGTGAGTACCCTCAACATAATAGGAGTCAATTAGACGAATAGGAATACTTTTCTGATTGTAGCTTCGCACTGCCTGATATAGGTCAATCTTTCGCTCAGGAAAGCCCTCCTCGTCTAAATTATACAAAATCAAGTTCCAATACTCTCCCTCCATCTGGAGATGAGGGATTTCATGTAGCTTTTTTTCATCCTCTACTATAAAGGTCTTGTACTCATCTGTGATCGCATATGTTTTACTGACAAAGAAACTCCCTTTGTTTTTAGGCGCAAGGACATATTGATTCTTATCTCCAAATAGTTGAAAATCTGATTTTCCCCTAGCAGTTCCCATTAAATACTCTAGCTCTTTGGGTTTCTGACTGGGCTTCAAGAAAAGTAAAAAACAAGATCCCGTTATGACTAGAAAAAGAAGAAGGAGAGACCAGACAACTTTCCGATTCTTAAATACCTGTTTGTTCACTATTAGTTACCTCCTATTCCAACTAAGTGATTGAAATAAAGATCCTCTTGCTTACCGTACTCAGCATAATTAAAATTATAATCTTCAATATCCTGTGTTACATTTTGGAATTCATGCAATCCTTTTACGAGCTTTTCTCCACCCAGTTGCTCAGGAGAAATGGTACCTTCCCCACTGAAAAGAGACTTCACTTCCTCTGTATAGTCTCCAGATGGTTCAATCGCATTTAACTGTTTTTCTATTTCTTTAAATTTAACTACAGCATCTTTTACATTATTTCCTTTTTCCTTTAAAATCCGACGGAAATAATAGCTTCGCAAACCATTTTGTTGGAGGTCTGCCATCCGAAGATTGGCCTCAAAGTCATAACGAGATTGACCAGAAATATGCTTATAATTTTTTCCTTCTTTTATTGCTGTAGCACCTGTATCCATTTCTTGATTTAAAAGATCGTTATCCATTTTTTCCAACTCTGATTGAATCTTTTGAGCTTTCTCAAAATGTTCTAAGAAACCACCAGCAACATGTGAACTAGCTTTTTTTATATTCTTATATTTTTTAAAATCAGTTTCACTCAGTGCCTTTGTACCATTTTTAGCTATAGCATCAAATATGTTTTTCTCCTCTTTGGTTGCTGCTGCTGCTTCTACCATATTCCAAAAGAAACCTGCAGCCGGGTTCATAGATACAATGTTCTTAGTTGTATTATAAGCCGATTCCAGCCATAAACGGTCTTTTTGCTTTCTAAGTTCTTCCATTTTATCTAATTTTTTAAGCTGATCCTGCTCCTTATAACTACTTACACTAATCGTTTCAGAGCCGTCCTTTCGATCTATTCCTAAATCTTGGATTGTAAAGGTATATTCACCATTCTTCTTCGAAGAGGTAAAACTTCCTGCTTTAATATTTCGTTTAGTCGTCGCTGTAAAATCACCAATTTCCCCATTGCCTAGAGAAACTCCTTTAGCCGTAATTGTGGTCTTTCCAAACTTTTCAGTATTCATATACGTTAAAATATTATTTAGACGACCATAGCGAACGGAGCTTTCCTTTAATGATTTTAAGCGTTCCTTTGCTTCCTCTTCTCCTTTTAACCATTCTTGATACTCTTCACTATTGTAGTCTTTTGGCATAGGCTTTCTCAACGATTGCCCCCTAGCATTAAGGCCATCTACAATAGTATCAATACTTGATGATAATTTCGCTGTATAGACTTGAACTTCTTTCACATCTCGATTAGAAAGAACCTCAAAGAATGCCCCTAATCCATCAACTTCATCTTTTTCAGCAGCCTTTTCTAGTCGATTGGCAACTAGCATCGTCGTTGGGAGACTAGCATCATCCACTTTCGCTCTGGCTAATTTTTCAAAAAAGTCTTTTTTTGTCTTATATCTAGATTCAGAAATTAAAACCTTTATGATTTCAACATCATCAGAGGTATAAGCCGCATCAAGATAATTGACATTATCCTGTCTTAAGTCACCTCGTTGGATAGCATCCAAAATATTTAAAGCTGGAATAGAAGTTATGGCCTTTGCATTTTGAGTCATAGCGGTTAAAGTCTCAAAACGATCGGCTGAATTGCTAACAGCTTTCTCTAAAGTTTCATGAGCAGTTTTAATTCCCTCATGTGTTTCCTTTCTGGCCTTCACTTCCTCCGAAATCAAACTGTCAACTGTGGAATCAAAATTAGAAATTGTGGCATCCCCTTCTCCCATTACATCAACGGCTTGCTGAACTACTTTTATGACTTTACTTTTTACTATTGCAGTTACATCACGTTGCTGGACTTCCAAAGATTTCGTTAGACTGGTTATAGACTCATCATCTGTAAAAGCCAAGGAAGAAAAACCCAAACCTTTCAATTCTCCCGTAAAGGTGAAAACTTGCTGACCATAGGTCATTACATCTTTTGGAGCATCTTTAAATACCGTTGTTTGGATCGTATTCAACTTCTCAAAGAATGCATTAATGGCCTCTGCCTTCTCACCTTCAAGGCTAGTATTAAACTCTCGGACTGTATCACTCGCCGCTTCTTCAAAACGTCCGCCAAAAGTATGAATACTAGTTCCATAGCTGTCTAAGCCTGATATATTTTTTACCTGTATCGACATCTACCTCTCCTTTCTAGATCGCTGCCAAGGCCTCATTTAAAGCATTACGAGCATTCGTTTCTGCTGTCCGAGCACTTTGTAAATTTGATTCTGCTTCCGAAATCTTACTATCCAGCAAAGACAAAATCTCATTCTTTTTTTCAGATAGCATTTTCTCTAATTTGTCCAAATCATCTCTCTCTTGTTTCGCCTCGTCATCATATTTTTCGCCGGCAATATAAGATGACAACGATGAGGATGTCCAGATATCTGTAGATTGATTTTGAACATTCTTTCGCTCGGCTTCTAATTCTGCTTTTCTACTAGCCGCTTGGCTTGTTACTGACGAAGCGCTATACAAAGCATTGGTCAACGCTATAATAGTTTTAATATCTTTAGCCATAGCTATCCTCCCTTTCTATATCATTAATACTTTCATTCTACTTGCTACCCCATCGGAAACATAGTAGTGTTCTTGTTCTTCTAATTGTAGCTCACGAACAGGTCTATTTGTGACAGTCAGAACTGATTGTTCGCTTAAGCGAAGCCCTATAACAGCCTGCTTGTAAGAGCGAACAGTTTTTGAGACCACATCAATATGTTTAGTAATCAACGGCGAACTCATTACAAGAGAACCATATCCAG
>NZ_JAQFJH010000006.1:0-89652 GCF_030440025.1 Streptococcus sp. SO2 | reverse complement strand
GTGCCGCTCAAATGGACGGAGCTATCCTTGTAGTAGCTTCAACTGACGGACCAATGCCACAAACTCGTGAGCACATCCTTCTTTCACGTCAGGTTGGTGTTAAACACCTTATCGTCTTCATGAACAAAATTGACTTGGTAGACGACGAAGAATTGCTTGAATTGGTTGAAATGGAAATCCGTGATCTCTTGTCAGAATACGACTTCCCAGGTGACGATCTTCCAGTTATCCAAGGTTCAGCTCTTAAAGCTCTTGAAGGTGACTCTAAATACGAAGACATCATCATGGAATTGATGAACACTGTTGATGAGTACATCCCAGAACCAGAACGTGACACTGAAAAACCATTGCTTCTTCCAGTCGAGGACGTATTCTCAATCACTGGACGTGGTACAGTTGCTTCAGGACGTATCGACCGTGGTACTGTTCGTGTCAACGACGAAATCGAAATCGTTGGTATCAAAGAAGAAACTCAAAAAGCAGTTGTTACTGGTGTTGAAATGTTCCGTAAACAACTTGACGAAGGTCTTGCTGGAGATAACGTAGGTGTCCTTCTTCGTGGTGTTCAACGTGACGAAATCGAACGTGGACAAGTTATCGCTAAACCAGGTTCAATCAACCCACACACTAAATTTAAAGGTGAAGTCTACATCCTTACTAAAGAAGAAGGTGGACGTCACACTCCATTCTTCAACAACTACCGTCCACAATTCTACTTCCGTACTACTGACGTTACAGGTTCAATCGAACTTCCTGCAGGTACTGAAATGGTAATGCCTGGTGATAACGTGACTATCGACGTTGAGTTGATCCACCCAATCGCCGTAGAACAAGGTACTACATTCTCTATCCGTGAGGGTGGACGTACTGTTGGTTCAGGTATGGTTACAGAAATCGAAGCTTAATTCGATTAAGTTCCCAGAAGAACAATTATTTAAGTCAGACACTAAAAGAATCTTGCCTTGCAAGGTTCTTTTTTTCTTCTCCTTACTCTATTTGAAGTGCTTCTACTCTAGCAGTATAATAGTTTTTTTGGTATAATAAAAGTTATGGAAATCGAAAAAACCAATCGTATGAACGCCCTTTTTGAATTTTATGCGGCGCTTTTGACAGACAAGCAGATGAACTATATTGAACTCTATTATGCTGATGATTATAGTCTTGCTGAGATTGCTGAAGAGTTCGGTGTCAGTCGTCAGGCTGTCTATGATAATATCAAGCGGACGGAAAAGATTCTAGAAGATTATGAGATGAAACTGCACATGTATTCGGACTACATTGTCCGCAGTCAGATTTTTGACCAGATCTTGGAGCGTTATCCCAAGGATGACTTTCTGCAGGAGCAGATAGAAATTTTAACAAGTATTGATAATAGAGAATAAGTATGGGGAGTATAGTCATCTACAAAGGTATACCCTGTAAACTATTAGCTGCTGAGACTCCTTTTCCCACAAGGCTACAAATCCTCTCGTCTGATTCTATCTTTCGAGCTCTTCAAGAGGGATTTAGCTGTTGGGGATATCCAAATGAGATAATGAAAGAAGTCACTCCAGAAGAACTTGTTTGTTTACAAGATTTTGGACGTTTTCCACCGAATTAATGAAACATAGGAGAAAAAAATGGCATTTGAAAGTTTAACAGAACGTTTACAGAACGTCTTTAAAAATCTACGTAAAAAAGGAAAAATATCTGAGGCTGATGTCCAGGAAGCAACCAAAGAGATTCGTTTGGCCTTGCTGGAAGCCGACGTTGCTTTGCCTGTTGTAAAGGACTTTATCAAGAAGGTTCGTGAACGTGCAGTCGGACACGAGGTCATTGATACCCTCAATCCAGCCCAACAGATTATCAAAATCGTTGATGAGGAATTGACAGCTGTTTTAGGTTCCGATACGGCAGAAATTATCAAGTCACCAAAAATTCCAACCATTATCATGATGGTCGGTTTGCAAGGGGCTGGTAAAACGACTTTTGCTGGTAAGCTGGCTAATAAACTCAAGAAGGAAGAAAATGCTCGTCCTTTGATGATTGCGGCAGATATTTATCGTCCAGCAGCCATCGATCAGCTGAAAACACTTGGACAACAAATCGATGTTCCTGTCTTTGCACTTGGAACAGAAGTGCCTGCTGTTGAAATTGTTCGCCAAGGTTTGGAGCAAGCGCAGGCCAATCACAACGACTATGTCTTGATCGATACGGCAGGGCGTTTACAAATCGATGAACTTCTTATGAATGAGCTTCGTGATGTTAAAGCACTGGCTCAACCAAACGAAATCCTCCTTGTCATTGATGCCATGATCGGTCAGGAAGCGGCTAATGTTGCCCGTGAGTTTAATGCTCAGTTGGAAGTAACTGGTGTCATCCTTACCAAGATTGATGGGGATACTCGTGGTGGTGCAGCTTTGTCTGTTCGTCACATCACTGGAAAACCTATCAAGTTCACTGGTACGGGTGAAAAGATAACAGATATCGAAACCTTCCACCCAGACCGTATGTCAAGCCGTATCCTTGGTATGGGGGATATGCTCACTTTGATTGAGAAAGCTTCTCAGGAATACGATGAGCAAAAAGCTCTTGAAATGGCTGAGAAAATGCGCGAAAACACCTTTGATTTCAATGATTTCATTGATCAATTGGATCAGGTGCAAAATATGGGGCCAATGGAAGACTTACTCAAGATGATTCCAGGTATGGCTAACAATCCTGCCCTTCAAAATATGAAGGTGGATGAGCGCCAGATTGCGCGCAAACGTGCCATTGTGTCTTCTATGACACCTGAAGAACGCGAAAACCCTGATCTGTTAAATCCAAGTCGTCGCCGTCGTATCGCTGCTGGTTCTGGAAATACCTTTGTCGAAGTCAATAAATTTATCAAGGACTTTAACCAGGCCAAACAGCTCATGCAAGGTGTCATGTCTGGGGATATGAACAAGATGATGAAGCAGATGGGAATCAACCCAAATAACCTTCCAAAAAATATGCCAAATATGGGAGGGATGGATATGTCTGCCCTTGAAGGCATGATGGGACAAGGTGGAATGCCGGATATGTCAGCTCTTGGAGGAGCAGGCATGCCAGATATGAGCCAGATGTTTGGTGGCGGACTCAAAGGTAAAATCGGTGAATTTGCCATGAAACAGTCTATGAAACGCATGGCTAACAAAATGAAAAAAGCTAAGAAAAAACGCAAATAAAAAAGGAAAGCAGAAGTGCTACCTAAAAAAGAACTCTGAATCCGATTCAGAGTTCTTTTGTGTTTGATTGGTTTATTCCCACTCCACAGTTGCAGGTGGTTTACTTGTAATGTCGTAGACGATACGGTTAACGTGATCTACTTCATTTACGATACGTACAGAGATTTTTTGAAGGACTTCCCAAGGAATCTTGGCAAAGTCAGCTGTCATACCATCGATAGAAGTGATCGCACGAATGGCGATGGTGTAGTCGTAAGTACGACCATCACCCATAACACCGACTGAACGAACGCCTGTGTTGACAGTGAAGTATTGCCAAATATCACGATCAAGACCAGCTTTAGCGATTTCTTCACGTAGGATAGCATCAGACTCACGAACAGTTTCTAGTTTTTCCTCAGTGATTTCACCCATGACACGGATAGCGAGTCCTGGTCCTGGGAATGGTTGGCGCCATACGATGTGGTCTGGCATACCAAGCTCTGTACCGAGGGCACGGACTTCGTCTTTATAAAGAGTGTTCAATGGCTCAATCAATTCAAACTGCATGTCTTCTGGAAGACCACCAACATTGTGGTGTGATTTGATGGTTTGAGCAGTATCTGTACCAGACTCAATCACGTCAGTGTAAAGCGTTCCCTGAGCAAGGAATTTTACATCTTTTAGCTTACTAGCTTCGTCATCAAAGACATAAACAAACTCGTTTCCGATGATTTTACGTTTTTGCTCAGGATCAGAAACACCTGCAAGTTTATCAAGGAATCGTTTAGCAGCGTCTGCTTTAACGATATTCAAACCAAACTTACCACCAAGCATGTCCATAACTTGGTCAGCCTCTCCCTTACGGAGAAGACCGTGGTCTACAAAGATACAGATCAATTGATCGCCGATTGCTTTCTGGAGAAGAACGCCAACAACAGAAGAGTCAACACCACCTGATAGGCCGAGAAGAACACGCTTGTCACCTACAGTTTCACGGATTTTTTTGATCTGCATATCGATGAAGTTGTCCATTGACCAGTCGCCTTTAGCCTGACAGATGTTAAGGGCAAAGTTGCGAAGGATATCATTCCCGTATACAGAATGGCGAACTTCTGGGTGGAATTGGATACCATAGATGTGCTTGTCAGGGTTTTCAATAGCTGCATAAGGACAGTCAGCAGAAGTTCCAGTACGAACAAAATCAGCTGGAATCTCTGTAACAGCATCGCCATGGCTCATCAAAACAATCTGTTCTTCAGGAGTCCCTTCAAAGAGGGCAGAAGTGGTATGGGTAAGTGGTGATTGGCCATACTCTCGGTTACCAGCATCACCTGCAGGGACAACTTTTCCTCCAAGTTTATGAGTTAAAAGTTGCATACCATAGCATATTCCTAAAATTGGAATGCCAAGTTCAAAAATTTCTGGGTCAATATCAAATGAACCATCTTCGTATACAGAGTTTGGTCCACCAGAGAGGATGATCCCTACAGGGTTAATCGCACGAACCTCTGCGGCTGAGATTTTATGACTTTTTAACTCTGAAAAAACACCAATTTCACGAATACGACGTGAAATCAGCTGGTTGTATTGGCTACCATAGTCCAGCACGATGATTTTTTCGACATCTTGCAAGTCAGTTGAAATGTTGCTCATCTTTTTCCTTTCTCAAAAGAAATATCTTTTTCAATATTCTATCACAAATAGGGGCGAATTACCAACTAAACAAGGCAAAGTTTGACTTTTTCTTAGCAAATACGGTACAATGGAGAAAATAAAGAAAAGAAGTGAGAATCATGTTACCAGCTTATATGAAAATCCACGATCAGATCAAGAAGGATATAGATGAGCATCATTGGAAAATCGGAGAGAGACTTCCAAGTGAGCGAGATTTAGCTGAACAGTTTCAAGTTAGCCGGATGACATTACGTCAGGCTATCTCTCTCTTGGTTGAGGAAGGAGTTTTGGAGCGTCGTGTAGGAAGTGGAACCTTTGTCTCTAGCACTCGTGTCCAAGAAAAAATGCGGGGTACAACCAGTTTTACGGAGATTGTCAAATCTCAGGGGAAAGTTCCTTCTAGTCAACTCATTTCTTACAGAAGAACCATTCCAAATGAGCAAGAGGTCGCTAATCTAGGGATTGCTCCGACAGAGAATATTATCCGCATGGAACGGGTGCGTTACGCTGACCAAGTTCCACTAGTCTATGAAGTCGCATCTATTCCTGAGAAATTTATTAAGGATTTCAAAAAAGAAGAAATCACCAGTCATTTCTTCCATACCTTGCAGCAACATGGCTATCGGATTGGCAAATCCCAACAGACCATTTATGCGAGATTGGCTAAGGAAAAAATTGCTCACTATCTAGAAGTTGAAAAAGGGCATGCCATTTTAGCCTTGACTCAGGTCTCTTATCTTGATGATGGGACGGCTTTCGAGTATGTAAAGAGTCAATACGTGGGCGAACGCTTTGAATTTTATCTTGAAAATAACTAGTCTAGAAAGGCTAGTTTTTTGTTTTCTTAAAAGATTAGAATTGTCAAAACAATCTGTCTAGGCTTGATTTTATTGCTTATTTACTATAAAATGAGAAGGAAAAACGTCAAACTTTTATATTGCAAATAGGAGAAGAAATGACAAAAACATTAAAACGTCCTGAGGTTTTATCACCTGCAGGGACTTTAGAGAAGCTGAAAGTAGCTGTTCAATATGGTGCGGACGCAGTCTTCATCGGTGGACAGGCCTATGGTCTTCGTAGCCGTGCAGGAAACTTCACCTTTGAACAGATGGAAGAAGGCGTGCAGTTTGCTGCTAAGTACGGTGCCAAGGTCTATGTGGCTGCTAACATGGTTATGCACGAAGGAAACGAAGCTGGTGCTGGAGAATGGTTCCGTAAGTTGCGTGACATCGGGATTGCCGCAGTTATCGTGTCAGATCCAGCCTTGATTATGATTGCAGCAACCGAAGCACCAGGTCTTGAAATCCACCTTTCAACCCAAGCTAGTGCGACCAACTATGAAACTTTAGAGTTCTGGAAAGAACTTGGTCTAACTCGCGTGGTTTTGGCCCGTGAAGTTTCAATGGAAGAATTGGCAGAGATTCGCAAACGTACTGATGTAGAAATTGAAGCCTTTGTCCATGGAGCCATGTGTATTTCTTACTCAGGTCGCTGTACGTTATCAAACCACATGAGTATGCGTGATGCCAACCGTGGGGGCTGTTCTCAGTCTTGTCGTTGGAAATACGATCTTTATGACATGCCTTTTGGTCAAGAACGTAAGAGTCTGAAAGGTGAAATTCCAGAAGAATTTTCGATGTCAGCCGTTGACATGTCCATGATTGACCATATTCCAGATATGATCGAAAACGGTGTAGACAGTCTCAAGATTGAAGGTCGTATGAAGTCGATCCACTATGTTTCAACTGTGACCAACTGTTACAAGGCGGCTGTAGATGCTTATCTCGAAAGTCCCGAGAAATTTGAAGCCATCAAACAGGACTTGGTAGACGAGATGTGGAAGGTTGCCCAACGTGAATTGGCAACAGGTTTCTACTACGGTACACCGTCTGAAAACGAACAGTTGTTTGGCGCTCGTCGTAAAATTCCTGAATACAAGTTTGTCGCTGAAGTGGTTTCGTATGATGATGCGACTCAAACGGCAACCATTCGTCAACGGAATGTTATCAATGAAGGAGACCAAGTTGAGTTTTACGGACCAGGTTTCCGACATTTTGAAACTTATATCGAAGATCTTCATGATGCCAAGGGCAATAAAATAGACCGTGCTCCAAATCCAATGGAACTCTTGACAATCAAGGTTCCACAACCTGTTCAAGCAGGGGATATGGTCCGCGCTCTCAAGGAAGGGCTCATCAACCTCTATAAGGAAGACGGGACAAGTGTTACAGTTCGTGCCTAGATAAGGAAAAGGGAATGATACAAGCTCAAGGTTTATTGGTAGATGATGAAAGCAGATGTGTTCATTATCATAGTGAAAAGGATATTGTTTCACTCCAATGTTATGAATGTAAAAAATACTACGCATGCTATCAGTGTCACAATACTATGGAGACACATGTTTTTTCTCCCTATCCCTTGGCGCTTTTTGAGGATCGACCAATCTTATGTGGGGGTTGTAAGAGGACAATGACTTTCCAAGAATACCAAAAACAGATGGCTTGTCCTTACTGCAGTGCACCATTTAATCCAGGTTGTAAACAACACTATTCCTACTATTTTAAATAAAATGAATCGATCCAAGTTCTTAACTTGGATTTTTCAGTTTGTTTCAGAAAATAGAGTAAAATCAAGAAAAATTCGCAATCTAAAATGGAAAAACTTTCTATAGAATGGGGTAAAAACAGCAAAAATAGAAATAAATCATATGAAACGCTTTCAATGTTAGTAAAAAGTTGACAAAAACAAATTTTAGGACTAAACTAAGGAAGTAAATTTAAATAAAAAGGAGAATTCATCATGAATTTAACATTTTTCGGTCTATGTCTTGCCTGTATGGGTGTATCCCTTGCAGAAGGATTTTTGATGAACGGTTTGTTCAAGTCTGCAGCACGCCAACCAGACATCATCCCACAATTGCGTAGTTTGATGATCATGGGGATTGCCTTTATCGAAGGAACATTCTTTGTAACCTTGGCGATGTCATTTGTCATTAAATAGACAACTCTATTTAGAAATGGAGGTGTCAAACCATGGAAGAAAGTTTGAATCCAACCGTTAATATTGGACCAATATCCTTTGATTTGACCCTGCTTGCCATGTCTCTTGTAACTGTTTTGATGGTTTTTGCCTTTGTCTACTGGGCAAGTCGTAAAATGACCATCCGTCCAAAGGGCAAACAAAATGCTCTTGAGATGATTTACGACTTTGTGATTGGTTTTACCAAACCAAACATTGGAGAATCATACATCAAGGATTATTCCTTATTTCTGTTTTCTCTATTTCTGTTTATCTTGGTTGCCAATAATATCGGCTTAATGGCAAAAGTACAAACAACAAACGGTTATAACTTGTGGACTTCCCCAACAGCCAACCTTGGATACGATTTATCCCTATCATTCTTGATCACTTTGATCGCCCATGTAGAAGGAGTTCGTCGTAGAGGCGTTAAAGAATATTTGAGAGCATTTGTTACACCTGGCTTTATGACTCCGATGAACATTTTAGAAGAGTTCACCAATTTTGCTTCCTTGGCGATTCGGATCTACGGAAATATTTTTGCCGGTGAGGTCTTAGCTGGATTGCTATTAGCCTTGTCACAAAATGCTTTGTATTGGTATCCTTTTGCCTTTATCGCAAACATGTTATGGACAGCCTTTTCGATTTTCATTTCATGTATTCAAGCCTATGTCTTTACCATGTTGTCATCGATGTACATTGGTAAGAAGATAAATGCTGGGGAAGAGTAAGTAGAGGAGGATTAGAAGATGGATTTAACTATTAGTACCATTATTGGTGACTTTATTCTTATCGCTGGTTCCTTCCTTTTATTAATTTTTTTAGTGAAAAAATATGCCTGGGGAAATCTTACCAATATTTTAGATGAACGTGCTGAAAAAATTTCTTCAGATATTGACGGAGCAGAAGCTGCCCGTAAGAAGGCCGAAGAACTCGCTAGCAAACGTGAAGCTGAGTTGGCAGGTAGCCGTTCGGAAGCTAAGACAATTATCGAGAATGCAAAGGAAACAGCTGAGAAAAGTAGAGCTGACATCTTGGCTGAGGCGAAACTGGAAGCAGGACGCTTGAAAGAAAAAGCTAACCAAGAAATTGCTCAAAATAAAGCGGAAGCTTTACAAAGCGTTAAGGGTGAGGTAGCAGATTTGACGATTAGTCTCGCTGGTAAAATCATCTCACAAAACCTTGACGGACAAGCCCATAAAGAACTCATTGATCAGTACATCGATCAGCTAGGAGAAGCTTAATGGACAAAAAGACAGTAAAGGTAATTGAAAAATACAGCATGCCTTTTGTCCAATTGGTGATTGAAAAGGGAGAAGAAGACCGTATCTTTTCTGACTTAGCTCAAATCAAGCAAGTCGCAGAAGAAACAGACTTGCCTTCTTTTTTAGGTCAAGTGGCAGTAGGTGAGTCGGATAAGGAAAAAACCGTTCGTTTCTTCCAAGACTCAGTGTCACCATTAATGCAAAACTTTTTTCAGGTGCTGCTATACAATCACAGAGCAAATTTATTTTATGAAGTAATTGTAGATTGTTTGAGTCGACTTGAAAAAGAAACGAATCGATTTGAAGTAACGATTGCCTCCGCTCATCCATTAACAGATGACCAGAAGGCGCGATTGCTTCCTTTGATTGAGAAAAAAATGTCTCTGAAAGTTCGGACTATCAAAGAACAAATCGATGAAAGTCTCATTGGTGGTTTTGTCATTTTTGCCAATCACAAGACAATTGATGTGAGTATTAAACAGCAACTTCGTGTTGTTAAAGAAAATTTGAAATAGAAAGTGGTGTTCTTTTGGCAATTAACGCACAAGAAATCAGCGCTTTAATTAAGCAACAAATTGAAAATTTCAAACCCATTTTTGATGTGACTGAAACTGGTGTTGTAACCTATATCGGGGACGGTATTGCGCGTGCCCACGGCCTTGAAAATGCCATGAGTGGAGAGCTCTTGATTTTTGAAAACGGCTCTTATGGTATGGCGCAAAACTTGGAATCAACAGACGTTGGGATCATCATTCTCGGTGACTTCACGGATATCCGTGAAGGAGACACTATCCGTCGCACGGGTAAAATCATGGAAGTTCCTGTCGGTGATAACTTGATTGGACGTGTTGTGGATCCACTTGGTCGTCCCGTTGATGGTCTCGGAGAAATCCATACTGACAAGACTCGTCCAGTAGAAGCACCAGCTCCTGGTGTTATGGAGCGTAAGTCTGTATCAGAACCATTGCAAACAGGTTTGAAAGCTATTGACGCCCTTGTACCGATTGGTCGTGGTCAGCGTGAGCTGATCATTGGTGACCGTCAGACAGGGAAAACAACCATTGCAATCGATACCATCTTGAACCAAAAAGGGCAAGATATGATATGTATCTATGTAGCGATTGGACAAAAAGAATCAACAGTTCGTACACAAGTAGAAACACTTCGTCAGTACGGTGCCTTGGATTACACAATCGTTGTGACAGCCTCAGCTTCACAACCTTCTCCATTACTCTTCCTTGCTCCATATGCAGGGGTCGCTATGGCAGAAGAATTCATGTACCAAGGCAAGCATGTTTTGATCGTTTATGATGACCTATCTAAACAAGCGGTAGCTTATCGTGAACTTTCTCTCTTGCTCCGTCGTCCACCAGGTCGTGAGGCCTTCCCAGGGGATGTCTTCTACCTTCACAGCCGTTTGCTTGAGCGCTCAGCCAAAGTTTCTGACGAGCTTGGTGGTGGATCAATCACAGCCCTACCATTTATTGAGACGCAAGCAGGAGATATCTCTGCCTATATCGCAACCAACGTGATTTCTATCACTGACGGACAAATCTTCCTTGGAGATGGACTCTTTAACGCAGGTATTCGCCCAGCTATTGATGCGGGTTCATCTGTATCTCGTGTAGGTGGTTCTGCTCAGATTAAAGCCATGAAGAAGGTTGCTGGTACTCTTCGTATCGACCTTGCTTCATACCGTGAGTTAGAAGCCTTCACTAAGTTCGGTTCGGACTTGGATGCGGCTACTCAAGCTAAGTTGAATCGTGGTCGTCGTACGGTAGAAGTATTGAAACAACCTGTTCACAAGCCTTTGCCTGTTGAGAAACAAGTGACGATCCTGTATGCTTTGACACACGGATTCTTGGATACAGTTCCTGTAAATGACATTGTTCGTTTTGAGGAAGAGTTCCATGCCTTCTTTGATGCACAACATCCAGAGATTTTGGAAACCATTCGTGAAACAAAAGACTTGCCAGAAGAAGCAGTCTTGGATGCTGCGATTACAGAGTTTCTCAATCAATCCAGCTTCCAATAAGAATAGAGGTGTCAGATGGCAGTATCTCTAAATGATATTAAAACAAAAATCGCCTCAACAAAAAATACTAGTCAAATCACTAATGCCATGCAAATGGTATCGGCTGCCAAGTTAGGTCGCTCTGAAGAAGCAGCACGCAATTTTCAAGTTTATGCTCAGAAGGTTCGTAAGCTTTTGACGGATATTCTACATGGTAACGGATCTGGTGGCTCTACCAATCCAATGCTCATTAGTCGTCCAGTTAAGAAAACAGGCTATATCGTTATTACTTCAGACCGTGGCTTGGTTGGAGGTTATAATGCTTCCATCCTTAAAGCTGTGATGGAGCTGAAAGAAGAATATCATCCAAATGGTGATGACTTTGAAGTTATCTGTATTGGTGGTATGGGGGCTGATTTCTTTAAGGCTCGTGGCATTCAACCAATCTATGAATTGCGGGGCTTGGCCGACCAACCAAGTTTTGATGAAGTTCGTAAAATTATTTCAAAAACGATTGAGATGTACCAAAATGAACTCTTTGATGAACTTTATGTTTGCTATAATCACCACGTCAATACGCTTACCAGCCAAATGCGTGTGGAGCAAATGCTTCCGATTGTTGACCTCGATCCAAATGAAGCAGATGAGGAGTATAGCTTGACATTTGAGTTGGAAACAAGTCGAGAAGAAATTTTGGAGCAATTGTTGCCTCAGTATGCTGAAAGTATGATTTACGGGGCTATTATCGATGCCAAGACAGCTGAAAATGCCGCTGGTATGACAGCCATGCAAACGGCGACTGATAATGCCAAGAAAGTTATCAATGATTTGACAATCCAGTATAACCGTGCCAGACAGGCGGCGATTACACAAGAAATTACAGAAATCGTAGCGGGGGCTAGTGCCTTAGAATAAGGCTTTAGTCCAGCTCGTATGAAAATGAACTTATACTCAATGAAAATCAAAGAGCAAACTAGGAAGCTAGCTGTAGACTGTACTTGAGTACGGTAAGGCGACGCTGACGTGGTTTGAATTTGATTTTCGAAGAGTATTAGGACCTAGTTGAGCTAGGAACCGACAGTATCTTATATAGAATAGGAGAAGGAGATGAGTTCAGGTAAAATTGCTCAGGTTATTGGACCCGTTGTAGACGTCTTGTTTGCAGCAGGGGAAACACTTCCTGAGATTAACAATGCACTTGTCGTCTACAAGAATGACGAAAGAAAAACAAAAATCGTCCTTGAAGTAGCCTTGGAGTTGGGAGATGGTATGGTCCGTACGATCGCCATGGAATCAACAGATGGTTTGACTCGTGGAATGGAAGTTTTGGACACAGGCCGTCCAATCTCTGTTCCAGTAGGTAAAGAAACTTTGGGACGTGTCTTCAATGTTTTGGGAGATACCATTGACTTGGATGCTCCTTTTGCTGAAGACGCTGAGCGTCAGCCAATTCATAAAAAAGCTCCGACTTTTGATGAGTTGTCTACCTCTTCTGAAATTCTTGAAACTGGGATTAAGGTTATCGACCTTCTTGCCCCATACCTTAAAGGGGGGAAAGTCGGACTCTTCGGTGGTGCCGGAGTTGGTAAAACCGTATTGATCCAAGAATTGATTCACAATATTGCCCAAGAACACGGTGGGATTTCCGTATTTACTGGTGTTGGGGAACGTACCCGTGAGGGGAACGACCTCTACTGGGAAATGAAAGAATCAGGCGTTATCGAGAAAACAGCCATGGTATTTGGTCAGATGAATGAACCACCAGGAGCACGTATGCGTGTTGCCCTTACTGGTTTGACCATCGCCGAATACTTCCGTGATGTAGAAGGCCAAGATGTGCTTCTCTTTATCGACAATATTTTCCGTTTCACTCAGGCTGGTTCAGAAGTATCTGCCCTTTTGGGTCGGATGCCTTCAGCCGTTGGTTACCAACCAACACTTGCAACGGAGATGGGTCAATTGCAAGAGCGTATCACGTCAACTAAGAAGGGTTCTGTAACCTCAATCCAGGCTATCTATGTGCCAGCGGATGACTACACTGACCCTGCGCCAGCAACAGCTTTCGCTCACTTGGATTCAACAACAAACTTGGAACGTAAGTTGGTACAGTTGGGTATCTACCCGGCCGTTGACCCTCTAGCTTCAAGCTCTCGTGCCTTGGCACCTGAGATTGTTGGTGAGGAGCACTATGCAGTTGCTGCTGAGGTTAAACGTGTCCTTCAACGTTACCATGAATTGCAAGATATCATTGCTATCCTTGGTATGGATGAACTTTCTGATGAAGAAAAAACCTTGGTTGCACGTGCCCGTCGTATCCAGTTCTTCTTGTCTCAAAACTTTAACGTTGCAGAACAATTTACTGGTCAACCTGGTTCTTATGTACCAGTAGCGGAAACAGTTCGTGGCTTTAAGGAAATTCTTGAAGGAAAACATGACCAGCTACCAGAAGATGCCTTCCGTGGTGTCGGTTCAATCGAAGACGTCATTGCTAAGGCAGAGAAAATGGGATTTTAAGAGGTGATCTATGGCTCATTTAACTGTCCAGATCGTGACACCAGATGGCCTCGTCTATGATCACCATGCCAGCTTTGTATCGGTACGAACTCTGGATGGTGAGATGGGGATCTTGCCACGACATGAAAATATGATTGCGGTTTTAGCGGTTGATGAAGTGAAGGTAAAACGTATCGATGATGATACTCATGTGAACTGGATTGCAGTGAACGGAGGAATTATCGAGATTGCCAATGACATCATTACTATTGTAGCAGACTCAGCAGAACGTGCTCGTGATATCGATATCAGTCGTGCTGAACGTGCAAAACTTCGCGCTGAACGAGAAATCGAAGAAGCCCATGACAAGCATTTGATTGACCAAGAGCGTCGTGCAAAAATCGCATTGCAACGTGCTATCAACCGTATCAATGTCGGAAATAGACTATAAAAAAATGAACTTGAAACTCAAGTTCATTTTTTTTAATGTGGGAAGTTGATGCAGACTGCTTCAGGGACATGAAAGTCGTTAGAAAGTTCTGCAAGACGACCACTTTTAGGATTGCGTTTAAAGACGGTTGCGTTATCAGAATCTTGATGAACAGCAATGAGAAACTCTTGATCAGGAGTTAGGTCGAAATCACGTGGATTTTTACCATGACTTGGTACAATCTCTAATAATTCCAAGCTACCATCAGCGAGGATTGTATAGACTGCAATGGAATCATGACCTCGGTTAGATGCATAGAGGTATTTGCCATCTTTTGAAAGACGAATGGCAGCAGTAGCATTGAAGCCTTCGTATCCATCTGGTAAGGTTGAAATGACTTGCATGCGTTCAAATTCACCGACCCCATCATAAATCAAGACCTCGATAGTGCTATTCAGTTCGCAGATGAGATAGGCAATCTTATAGTGGTGGTGGAAAACGATGTGGCGAGCACCTGCTCCAGCTTGGCCGTGATAAGTGTGGAGCTTACTTAGTTTTCCTTCTGGACTAACATCGTAGGTCGTTACTTCATCTGTACCTAGATCACAGGTGACGAGATACTGGTCAGGTGTTAGATCTGTAAAGTGTACATGTGGAGAAGTTTGGTTTTCATGAGGGCCTTGTCCTCTATGCTGATCTAGATCCGTTTGGATGAGGCTACCATCCGTTTGGCGCTTATAAACTAGAACTTGGCCTTTGTGGTAGTTAGCTCCGTATACGAGACCACGTTTTTCATCCACTGCCACATAGCAATGGGGAGCGCCTTCTTCAACCACATGATTTAGCAAAGCGCCATCTGTCTTGTATGCAGCGATTCCACCTAAGCCATCCTGGCTTCCTACGGTGTATATGTGTTGCTGTTGGTCAAAGGCAAGGTAGGTCGGACTTGGTTCAGCAGCAAAGAGTTCAAGATCTGCAAGCTGGCCTGTTTCTGTATCAAAATCTGCCTTGTAAATCCCTTTAGATAAGCGACGAGTGTAAGTTCCAAAATAAACAGTTTCTTTCATGTCCATACCTCTTAATAATGATAAGTTCATTATACCACAAAATGGCAGTCATGAAGCATCAGATTCATCCATGTAAGCACTTTAAAAAAGAGTTATTTTAGTCTAAAAATGGTATAATGAGAGAATGACAGAAAGGATGTATTTATGGAACATAAAGAGAAACATTTTAGCCTATCTTGGTTTTTTAAGTGGTTTTTAGATAATAAAGCCATCACTGTATTTTTAGTAACCTTGTTACTGGGGCTAAACATTTTTATTCTAAGTAAGATTAGTTTTATCTTTTTACCGGTATTGGACTTTTTAGGGGTTGTCATGTTGCCAGTTATTTTATCTGGTTTACTTTATTACCTCCTCAATCCGATTGTGGACTGGATGGAGAAGCACAAGATCAATCGTGTTCTTGCCATTAGTATTGTTTTTGTCATTATCGGACTCTTTATCATTTGGGGATTGGCAGTCGCAATTCCTAATCTGCAACGTCAAGTCTTAAATTTTGCGAAGAATGTGCCGACATACCTGGAAGATGCTGATAAGGTGATCAATGACCTTGTAACCAAACGCTTGCCAGATGATTTTAGACCACAGTTGGAGCAGGTTCTTTCCAATGTTTCTAGTGAGGCGACCATGTGGGCCAGCAAAATCTCTTCTCAAGCTGTTAACTGGGTTAGCGCCTTTATCAGTAGCGTTTCCCAGGTCATTGTTGCGGTTATTATCGTACCCTTCATGCTCTTTTATCTTTTGAGAGATGGGAAAGGTCTACGAGACTATTTGACTAAGTTTATCCCAAACAAGTTAAAAGAACCTGTCGGACAAGTTTTGTCAGATGTTAATAAACAGTTGTCAAACTATGTTAGAGGGCAGGTTACAGTTGCTATTATCGTGGCAATTATGTTTATTATCTTCTTTAAGATTATTGGTCTCAGATATGCTGTGACTCTGGGGATCACGGCTGGTATCCTCAATCTAGTACCTTACCTGGGTAGTTTTCTTGCCATGTTGCCTGCTTTGGTTTTGGGCTTGATAGCAGGACCTGTGATGCTTTTGAAAGTGATTATTGTCTTTATTGTTGAACAAACGATTGAAGGTCGCTTCGTTTCTCCGCTTATTTTAGGTAGTCAGCTAAACATCCATCCAATCAATGTCCTATTTGTTCTCCTAACTTCAGGTTCTATGTTTGGTATTTGGGGAGTCTTGCTGGGAATTCCTGTCTATGCTTCTGCCAAGGTCGTTATCTCAGCTATCTTTAACTGGTATAAAAAAGTCAGCGGTTTGTATGAAGAAGAAGGGGAGGAAATCAAGAGTGAACAATAGTCAACACATGCTCCAGGCTTTGGATGAACAGGATTTAATCAAAGCGGATCAGTATTTTCACAAAGCCCTCGAAACAGATTCAAGTGAAGTTCTTTACGAACTAGCAAGCTATCTAGAGGGAATTGGCTTTTATCCTCAAGCAAAAGAAATTTACCAAAAAATCGTTACAGAATTTCCAGAAGTGAATCTGAATTTAGCAAGTATTGCTAGTGAGGATGGCAATGTTGAGGAAGCCTTTGCTCACCTTGAGGAAATCACACCCGAAAGTGACTGGTACGTGTCGGCTTTGGCCTTGAAGGCTGACCTCTATCAGTTGGAAGGATTGACAGATGTAGCGCGTGAAAAGTTACTGGAAGCCCTAAACTACTCAGACGATCCCTTATTAGTTTTTGGTTTGGCTGAGTTGGATAGTGAGTTAGGAAATTATCAGGAAGCTATTCAGGGTTATGCTCAATTAGACAATCGCTCCATCTATGAGCAAACGGGTGTCTCAACCTATCAACGAATTGGCTACGCTTATGCCCAGTTAGGCAAGTTTGAAGCTGCAACTGAATTCTTAGAAAAAGCTTTAGAATTAGAATACGATGACCAAACTGCCTTTGAACTGGCTAGTCTTTACTTTGACCAAGAAGAGTATCAAAAATCTGTTCTTTACTTTAAGCAGATTGATACCATTTCACCTGACTTTGAAGGATATGAATATGGTTATAGTCAAGCTTTGCATAAGGAACATCAGGTGGAAGAGGCCCTTCGTATCGCTAAACAAGGTTTGGAGAAAAATCCATTTGAAACTCGGCTCTTACTGGCTGCTTCTCAGTTTTCGTATGAATTGCATGATCCTAGTAGTGCAGAGCAATTTCTCCTTACTGCCAAAGAAGATGCAGAGGATACAGAAGAAATTTTCCTTCGCCTTGCAACCATTTATATGGAACAAGAGCGGTACGAAGATATCATTGCTCTCCAAAGTCAAGAACCTGAAAATCTCTTGACCAAGTGGATGATTGCCCGTTCTTATCAGGAAATTGAGGATTTAGATAAGTCCTATGAGCTCTACCAGGCACTATCGTCTGACCTTAAGGATAATCCTGAGTTTCTGGAGCAGTATACTTATCTCCTACGTGAATTGGGGTATTTTGAAGAAGCCAAAGTGCAAGCTGAAGCTTATTTAAAACTCGTTCCAGATGATGTTCAGATGCAAGAACTATTAGAGACACTTTAAGGATTTCTATTTTTTGTAAAATTCTATTAACAGAAACGAATGACTTTAAATGAATGATTTGAAAGACCTCAGAGGTCTTTTCTTTTTTACTAATATAATATAAATGTTAGAATTTCTTATAGCCAATTTAGATGAAGTTTTGAACGATGAAAGCCTGCTACACCCTATAAAATAAGAGTTTAAAGGTATGATTTGAACATCGAACTACTATGAAATACTTGACAAATTTATATAAGAATATATAATAATAAATAAGGGAATCTATCCCCAAAAATAAAGGAGGCAAATGTTGTGAAAAAGATTAATAAAAAACTTTCTCATGCATTCATGGCGCTATTGTTAGTAGCTTCAGTATTTATCCCAGTACTAAGAACTAGCAATGTGGTTAAAGCTGCTGAACTACCATCTAGTAGCTATACGCTAACGACAGTACCGACAATTAACAATAATAAGTTAGTTGACGGTGCAGAGTATGGTGAAGGGAAATTTTACCTTCAAACCACCTACAAATTCGACAACTCAACAACGTTGAAGAATGGTGACTTTATGGTTTATAAAGTTCCAAATGAATTCAAAATTGAAACAGATTCAACTACTGAAATCTTTGGTAACGATGGAGTCACTAAAGTTGCTGAGTTAACGACAAATAAGTCTGTAAATACAGCGACTGTAACGGTAACTAACGAAGATTATTTTGCTAACTTACCTGAAGAGAAACAAATTTCGGCCTTATTTACTGTTGTATGGGCTGATAATGTTGAACTCAATAAATCATATCCAATCGACATTCCTGGAGCAGGAGTATACAATTTGACTCGTATTGTTCCAGATGAGGATCCAACAGGATTTACTAAATGGGGAGTTCAAGATACGAACGATCCAAATTATATTAATTGGTATATTCGCGTAAACAAATATGCTAATCCTTATGAAGGCGTTTCGATTCAAGATACAATCCCTGAAGGGCAAGTATTAGCTAGTGAGATTACAGGTTACTACTTTACTGAATGGGGTAAGGATGAACATCATCCTCTTTTGAATCCAAGTCACATTGTTGTTCAAGATTCTAATCGCTTCACTATTACTCCAAATGGTAATGGTGATCTAATCAACCAAGGTTTGTATGTAGTTTATAAGACTCGTATCACAGCTCCAGTTGATAATACAACAAAGAAAGCTTTCAATAACGTTAAAATTACGACTTCGACTGAAAACTTTGATGTAGAAGGTTTTGCACCATTAACCACAACTGAAGGTATTAGTTCAGGTTCACGTTCTACAGAAGTTTCATTTGAGGTTTCTAAGCAGTTAAAAGGAAAAGACTTAGCTGCTGAAGAATTTAGCTTCCAACTACTTGATCCAAACGGATCAGTTGTGGAAACTGTTAAGAATGATAAAGATGGCAAAGTGAAATTTAAAGCCGTTAAATTCTCTACAGTGGGTACTTATAAGTATCA
This sequence comes from Streptococcus sp. SO2, assembly GCF_030440025.1. The sequence goes on along the minus strand of NZ_JAQFJH010000006.1, from coordinate 70,531 downwards.
GATCAAAGAAGTTAATGATCAAAAACCAGGTTTTGCTTACGATGATAAGACTATTAACGCAGAAGTTACTGTAACAGATGTTTATGGTGAGAAGTTTGCAAGTGTTAAATATGACAATAAAGTTTTTGTAAATTCGTATTCTGCTAAATCTGCAACAACTTCAATTACTGCTAAAAAAGTCCTAAATGGTAAAACTCTTGAGGCAGATAAATATGAATTTGAATTGAAAGAAGGCGACAAACTTGTAGCTACAGCTAAGAATGCTGCAGACGGAACAGTTGCTTTCCCAGCAATTGAATATACTGCTGCAGGAACTCACATGTATACTATCACTGAAAAAGATGGTGGTGAAGCTGGTGTAACTTATGATAAAAATGCTTATACAGTAACAGTAAAAGTTGTAGACAATGGTCAAGGTCAACTTGTAGCAACAGTTACAGGTAATAATCCAACCATCACAAATACTTATGCTGCTGAGACTCCGGGTTCTTCAGATAACAAACCTAAACAACCAGAAGAAAATAAAGAACTACCAAATACTGGTACATCTGAAATGACTATCTTGCTTACTGTTGTAGGAGTAGTACTTGCATTTGGTTCCATTCTCTTATTCCGTTTCAAAAAAGTTAAATAATCTAGTTGAAAAATTTTGATGCCCTTGCTATGGCATCATCAAAGAGCTACTTGTATGGATAGTAGAAATGATACTATTCTTATAAAGTGGTTCTTTTTTATATCTCTAGAGGTATGAAGTGAATGAGAGTAAATAGAGTTCTATATCATTGAAATCTTTATAGATATTTGATAAAAATATTTTGATTATTGTTCTCTCAGAATTAGAAGTTAAACCTATATTCTCGTCTAGAATCCTTATAATTCTTCGAATTCTGTAAGATGATATTTCGCTCTGATTTCTTAGATAAAGGTGTATAGTTCAATAATTATAGAATTTTTTTACAAAAACCCTTGCTAAATTGTTTATTTATGCTATAATAGGAACAATAATTTTTAGGAGGTGCAGTATGTCTTATATGTTTGAGATATTACCAAGTTTATTGAACGGTGCAAGTATGACTCTTCAAGTCTTTGCTCTGGTCTTGATCTTTTCAATTCCTTTAGGTATTGTCGTTGCCTTTGCTTTACAAGTCCGCTGGAAACCCCTCCATTATCTGATTGACCTTTATATTTGGGTGATGCGAGGGACTCCCTTGCTCTTGCAATTAATCTTTATTTACTATGTTCTCCCTAGCATTGGGATACGTTTAGATCGTTTGCCTGCTGCTGTGATCGCTTTTGTATTGAACTATGCAGCCTACTTTGCTGAAATCTTTCGTGGTGGGATTGAAACCATTCCTAAAGGTCAATATGAGGCTGCTAAGGTTTTGAAGTTTAGTCCTTTTGACACAGTGCGCTATATTATTTTGCCTCAGGTTACAAAGATTGTCTTACCGAGCGTCTTTAATGAAATCATGAGTTTAGTCAAGGATACTTCATTGGTTTATGCCCTTGGGATTTCAGATTTGATTTTGGCAAGTCGGACAGCAGCCAATCGAGATGCTAGTCTTGTTCCTATGTTCTTAGCCGGAGCGATTTATTTGATTATGATTGGTCTTGTAACCATTGTAGCGAAAAAACTTGAGAAGAAGTACAGTTATTACAGATAGGAGGATTGCTATGTTAGAATTACAAAATATCAACAAGGCCTTTGGTGGCAAACAAATCTTAACCAACTTCAGCCTATCTATTCCTGAAAAGCAAATCCTTGCAATCGTAGGTCCATCAGGAGGCGGAAAGACAACCCTATTACGTATGTTAGCTGGATTGGAAACCATCGATTCGGGGGAAATCTACTATAACGGCGAATCGCTAGCTATAGACGAACTAGAAAAGCGCAATCTTCTGGGATTTGTTTTCCAAGATTTTCAACTCTTTCCGCATTTGTCAGTTCTAGATAACTTAACTCTGTCGCCCATAAAAACGATGAGCATGGAGAAGGAAGTTGCTGAGAAGAGGGCGCGTGGTTTGTTAGAACAGCTTGGGTTAGCTGGACATGCAGATGCCTTTCCATTCTCACTTTCAGGTGGGCAAAAACAACGGGTGGCCTTAGCACGCGCCATGATGATAAACCCAGAAATTATTGGATATGATGAGCCTACATCAGCCTTAGACCCAGAATTGCGATTAGAAGTAGAAAAACTTATCCTTCAAAATAAAGAGCGTGGGATGACCCAGATTGTTGTGACCCACGATCTTCAGTTTGCGGAAAACATTGCTGATCAGATCCTTAAGGTTGATCCAAAGTAGGACTAGGAGGTGCCTATGAAGAGAAAGAAAATTGCCCTTGTACTTGCTCTGTTCTTTAGCTTCTTCCTGACGGCTTGTACTCAGAAGGCAAGTGATCCAAATCAGGATAATTGGGCCAAATATCAAAAACAGGGAAGCATTACCATTGGCTTTGACAATACCTTTGTTCCCATGGGATTTGAGGAAAAGAATGGCCAGTATGCAGGCTTTGATATTGACCTGGCCCAAGCTGTTTCTGAAAAGCTAGGAATTCAGATTAAATTTCAACCCATCGACTGGGATATGAAAGAAACCGAGCTACAAAATGGTACCATTGATGCCATCTGGAATGGCTATACAGCTACAGATGAACGGAAAGAGAAGGTTGCTTTTACCATTCCTTACATGGAAAATCAACAAGTTTTGGTCTCTAAAAAGTCTCAAAATATCCACTCAATTCAGGATATGACTGACAAAGTTTTAGGGGCCCAGGCAGGATCTTCTGGCTATTTGAATTTTGAAGGACAACCCGAACTACTCAAGAATCAAGTGAAAGATCAGAAGGCCAATCAATACCAAAGTTTCAATGAAGCCTTGATTGATTTGAAAAATGATCGGATTGATGCCCTTGTGATTGACCGGGTATATGCCAATTATTATCTCCAGTCTGAAGGAATATTAAATGACTACAATGTCTTTTCAGCTGGATTTGAAAGTGAAGCATTTGCAGTGGGTGTTAGACCTGCTGATAAAACTTTGCTAGCTGCTCTGAATCAGGCTTTTATATCACTATACCAAGAAGGAAAATTCCAGGAAATCAGCCAGAAATGGTTTGGGGAAGATGTAGCCACCAGTCAAGTTAAAAATCAAGAATAAGAAAAGAGATTGAGTTTTTTCTCAGTCTCTTTTTGCATCGAAAAATCCTCTGGAAAGTACCAGAGGATAAGGGTTTATACTCAATGAAAATCAAAGAGCAAACTAGGAAGTTAGCCGCAGGCTGCTCAAAACACTGTTTTGAGGTTGTAGATAAGATTGACAAAGTCAGGAACATATATCTACGGCAAGGCAACGCTGACGTGGTTTGAAGAGATTTTCGAAGAGTATTATTTCATTGTTGGGAAGAGCAATACGTCACGGATAGTAGTTGTATCAGTGAGGAGCATGCAGAGACGGTCGATACCGATACCCAAACCACCTGTTGGTGGCATACCGTATTCAAGAGCTTCAATGTAGTCGTAATCGATACCTGTTGCTTCATCGTCACCAAGTTCTTTAGCTTTGGCTTGGGCTTCAAAGCGACTAAGTTGGTCGATTGGGTCGTTCAACTCGGTAAAGGCATTACCGTATTCCTTGGTCATAATGAAGAGCTCAAAACGGTCAGTAAAGCGGTTGTCTTCAGGATTTTTCTTAGCGAGTGGAGACACAGCTACTGGATGACCATAGACAAAGGTTGGTTGAATCAAGGTTTCTTCAACGAACTCTTCAAAGAAGGCGTTGATAATGTGACCAACTTCAGTGTAGTGTTTTTCAACTGGAACTTTCTTCTCAGCAGCGATAGCTTTAGCTTCCTCGAAAGTCATGTCTTGCCAGAAGTCTACACCAGTAATTTCCTTGATAGCATCTACCATGTGAACACGTTTAAATGGTTCGTTGATCTTAATTTCAGTACCTTGATAGTTAACTGGACCATCACCTTTAACTGATTTAGCAGCGTGTTGGATAATACCTTCCGTCAAGTCCATGATATCTTGGAAGTCTGCATAAGCTTGGTAAACTTCGATAGAAGTGAATTCAGGGTTGTGAGTAGCGTCCATTCCTTCGTTACGGAAGATACGGCCAATTTCATAGACACGTTCCATACCACCAACGATAAGACGTTTTAAGTGAAGCTCGGTCGCGATACGAAGCACCATGTCAATGTTCTGTGCATTGTGGTGAGTGATAAATGGACGAGCAGCAGCACCACCGGCTTCATTATGAAGAACAGGTGTTTCCACTTCAAGGAAACCTTTTTGATCTAGATAACGACGGATTTCAGAGATGATTTTTGAACGAGTGACAAAGCGCTCAAAGCTTTCACGGTTAGAAATCAAGTCAAGGTAACGTTTACGATAAATTGTTTCAACGTCTGTCAAACCGTGGAATTTCTCAGGAAGTGGGCGAAGTGCTTTAGACAAGTGAGTGATATGAGTTGCCTTGATAGAGAGTTCACCCATATCCGTACGCATGACTTCACCTTCGACACCGAGGAAGTCACCGAGGTCAGCCTTTTTGAAGATTTCGTAGTTTTCTTCACCGACTTCATCTTTACGAACGTAGATTTGGATTTGACCTTCACGGTCTTGGAGATGGGCAAAGCCAACTTTCCCTTTACCACGTTTAGTTACTAAGCGTCCAGCGATAGTAGCAGTTTCATTTAGTTCATGTAATTGTTCTTTATCAAGTTCTGCAAATTTGTCTTTTAGTTCTTGAGAGTTAGCAGTACGTTCAAAACGTTTTCCGAAGGGATCAATTCCTTGTTCACGGAGCGCAGCCATTTTTTCACGGCGAACGATCTGCTGGTCATTTAGTTCTTCCATATGTTCTGTAGACATGGGTTCCTCCTAATTTTACTCAAAATTTAATACGATGAGTCATTTTTTGCGATACTCCCATTTTATCATAAATAGCAGAGAAATTCACGGATATTCTTTGAAAACTAAAAAGAACTTGACTATTAAGATCAAGTTCCATTATTTTCTTTGATAGGAAGTGTCATTCCATCTTTCTAGAGTGAAGGTTTCAAAATCATCGGTCTCTAAAACTGTCAGACTAGCATTGGCCAAGCCTCCTTCTTTGCGGAGGTGAGCCTCTTTATAGCCTATAAGTGTACGAAGGCTAGCAGTGAGATTGGCCCCATGCCCGACAATCAGAATGTTTTCAGCCGGACTTTCTTTCAGAGATTTGATAAACTGAATGGTTCGCTGAGTCGTAGAGTAGAGGGACTCAGCTTCAAACATCTTCGTATCAAACTGAGCCAGATTAGAGCGAAAGGCCTTGATTTGTTGTGGGTAGATGGCATTGAGCGTAGCAATTTTTAATCCCTCTAGTTTGCCAAGTTGCCATTCACGTAGGTCAGGAATGCTTTTTAAAGGACAAGGAGCCTGGAGTTGACTTTGGATTATTTCAGCAGACTTAACTGCTCTGGGTAAATCACTAGAATAAATCGTATCAAAATGAATTTCATTGAGATACTGCCCAAGTTGTTTTAGGATGTCAATGGACTCTGAAAGAAGGGGAGAGTCGCCACTAGCACCTTGAAAACGTCCTTCAAGATTCCAGACAGTCCGACCATGACGGACAAAATAGAGTTTCATCAGTTGTTTTCCTCCAAGATATCAGCAAAGTCCGCTTTTACAAAGCTGGCTAAGTCTTGAGGTCGGATGATGATACTATGCCCGACTTCTCCAGCAGAGACAATCATTTTGTCTAAATCCAAAGCAGTCTGATCAATAAAAATAGGATAATTGTGTTTTTGGCGAATGCCGACGGGGTTATTAGCCCCATGAATATAGCCTGTCGTTTTTTCCAGATCTTTTTGAGGAATCATGCTCACTTTTTTATTACCAGAAACCTTTGCTAGTTTTTTCTCAGCGAGGTGTTCTGTTATGGGAACGATTCCGATGATTGGGCCTGTTTTGTCCCCTAATAGAGCCAAGGTTTTAAAGATGTGAGTTCGATCATATTCTGAAGGAAGTTCACCCTCAAGCGCATTGATCTGAATACCAGTATGGTCAATACCCGCCTTGGTCAAGATTTGTTCGACCAAGGTTTTTTTTATCTTAACTTTCTTTGCCATTATTTATACTTATCCTCCAATTGACTCATCCAGATACCAAGCCAAATTCCAAGCGCAAAGAAGAAGGCAATGAGAACATAACTCACAATAGAAAGTCCAGTGTATTGGATACTTTCAGCATTTCCAGCATTTGGAATCAAAATTAAGAGGGTGCTTGATAGCACAATCCCAATGATGAAGTGATAAACACGCGAGTGGTAGTTGTTCAAGGCGTGGTCCATTAATTTTGAAAAAATGATGAGGGTTGCACCTGCACCAATTCCGATAGGAAGGAAAGTACCAAATAAATCAAAGGTCTTAAAACCAGTGAGCATTGGAGCGTACAGTCCTAAAATCAAGAGTAGATTTGACGGACTTAAACCAGGCACCAAGACACCAAGCGCTAAAAGAGCACCCGCTAAGATGAAACTAGCGAAACTAGCACTGAGAGAACCAACAACAAAGTTTAGCGCGTAGAGCCCGACACCTGAAAGGATAAAGGTAGTCCAGAACCAGACTAGGTCAATCTTATCGCGATCAGATTCTCGAGTAGATTCTTTAAGGAGGCTAGGAACTGTACCGATGATAGCTCCAGCAAAACTCCATAAAACATAGACTTGGTAATTTTCTAGCAGATACTCAATTGGATAAGAAAACAAACCAATGCCTAGCAACATCCCGATTGCTACTGGGATAAAGTATAGGACATTCTCTTTAAAATCCTTAAAGGGATGAGCCAGAAAGCTAATCATTCGCTCGTAAATTCCCAAAATAGCTGCTAAAACACCACCAGAAATTCCAGGTAGGATAAATCCTAAGGCGATGACGATTCCTTTAATAACTCTTGCAATCCATGAAAACATCATAAAATCCTCAATTTCATAAAATTCTTTCTCTATTCTATCAATTATAACACAGACGAGAAGAAAATGAAAAAACAAGTGAAAAAGAGAGCAATTTTCACTTGTTTTATGGTCTTAAAAATAGTTTTCTGAAGGTTTCTTCTTTTTCCTTCAAGGTAGAAATGAGATTAATATCTAAATGATGCTCAAATCCAGCAATTCTTCCTTTTGAAGTATACTGATGGAGGTCATAGTCTAAATCAGTATTAGGCGTGGTTTCAAAGTAACCTGAATTCGTTCCATAAGATGGAATCCAGACAGCAGAGAACTTATCTGTATTGATACTATGCTCTTGCATGAAATAAACACCGATGTAAATTCCGATATTTTTGGCGCCAAGGGCTTCTAGTTTAGCCCTAAAAGCTTCAACACCTTCGTTCATATCGGACATTGTTTTTTCTTCAACATCGAGCCAATAGTAACTAGGGTTGTATGGAGAAGCAGCATTGTAGAAAACCTCAGCAGCTTTTTCCATTTCTTCCTTACTAGTACCTGCTAGATAGGCATAAACAGCAACTGGAACATTCCGCTTTTGAAATTCTGAAATATGATTTATATAGGCTTTATCGACACCATTGACATAGGCGGCATTATTTGTTTCAGTATGCTGACCCCCATTGTGGACGCGAACAATAACACCAGAAATATTTTGAGATAAGGTATCGTAGTTGATTTCCTCAGGTATTTGCCAGCCAGAGACGTCAATAATAGGTTTGTCAAGATTATGCAAGGCCCGATTTTCAACCTGGACTGCATTGGGTTTTGATTTGACAGGATGGTCTTCATAAGTTGGTCTATTGAGGATCAAAATAGCTATAAATATAGTAAATAAAGTAAAAATAATAGCTGGATGAATCTTTTTTCTCATATTTAAATAGTTTAACGTAAATAGATAAAAAAATCAAAGAAAACATCGGAAAAAGTGAATATATGGGCGTCTTTTCCCTATTTCTCTGTTTGTTTACTCCTAAGAAACTAAATTATGGTATAATATAAGGGAATTTCTAGAGAAAAGAGAAGATTATGTCAAATTATGCCATTATTCTAGCAGCGGGTAAAGGTACTCGCATGAAATCAGATCTTCCAAAGGTACTTCATAAAGTAGCTGGAATTTCGATGTTGGAACATGTTTTTCGTAGTGTTGGTGCTATTCAACCTGAAAAAACAGTTACTGTAGTTGGTCACAAGGCAGAGCTAGTTGAGCAAGTATTAGCCGGTCAGACGGACTTTGTTACCCAAACAGAACAACTAGGAACTGGGCATGCTGTCATGATGGCAGAGCCTATTCTCCAAAATCGTACTGGCCACACCTTGGTTATTGCTGGGGATACTCCTCTGATTACAGGTGAAAGCTTGAAAAATCTCTTGGATTTCCATATCAATCACAAAAATGTTGCGACGATCTTGACAGCTGAAGCAGCAAATCCTTTTGGATACGGTCGAATTGTCCGTAACGATAATGCAGAAGTTCTTCGTATTGTTGAGCAAAAAGATGCCACAGACTTTGAAAAGCAAATTAAGGAAATCAATACAGGAACTTATGTATTTGACAATGAACGTCTTTTTGAGGCTCTTAAAAACATCAACACCAACAATGCCCAAGGTGAGTACTATATTACTGACGTGATTGGTATTTTCCGTAATGCTGGTGAAAAGGTTGGGGCCTATACTCTCAAGGATTTTGATGAAAGCCTTGGTGTAAATGACCGTGTAGCTCTTGCTACTGCAGAAGCAGTTATGCGTCGCCGCATCAATCAAAAGCACATGGTTAATGGTGTTAGTTTTGTCAATCCGGAAGCAACTTACATCGACATTGATGTTGAGATTGCTCCCGAAGTCCAAATCGAAGCTAATGTTACCTTGAAAGGTCAAACGAAGATTGGTGCTGAGACTGTTTTGACAAACGGTACTTACGTAGTGGATAGCACTATCGGAGCTGGAGCTGTGATTACGAATTCCATGATTGAGGAAAGTACGGTTGCAGATGGCGTGACTGTAGGTCCTTATGCCCATATCCGACCAGGTTCAAGTCTGGCTGCTCAAGTTCACATTGGAAATTTTGTTGAAGTAAAAGGATCTTCAATCGGTGAAAATACCAAGGCGGGTCATTTGACTTATATTGGAAACTGTGAAGTGGGTAGCAACGTTAATTTTGGTGCAGGAACTATTACAGTCAACTACGATGGTAAAAACAAATACAAAACTGTCATTGGCAATAATGTCTTTGTTGGCTCAAACTCAACTATTATTGCTCCTGTAGAACTTGGGGATAATTCTCTAGTTGGAGCAGGTTCAACCATTACCAAGAATGTTCCTGCTGATGCCATTGCTATCGGCCGTGGACGTCAGGTCAACAAAGATGAATATGCGACTCGCCTCCCTCATCATCCAAAGAACCAGTAGGAGTCTGTCATGGAATTTGAAGAAAAAACGATTAGTCGGAAGGAAATCTATCAAGGTCCTATTTTCAAACTAGTACAAGACCAGGTGGAGCTACCAGAAGGAAAGGGGACTGCCCAACGTGACTTGATTTTTCACAATGGAGCTGTTTGTGTACTAGCTGTGACAGCTGAGGACAAAATCGTTCTCGTTAAGCAATACCGAAAGGCAATCGAGGCGATTTCTTATGAGATTCCTGCTGGTAAACTAGAACTTGGTGAAAATGCTGATCCAATGGCGGCGGCCCTTCGTGAATTGGAAGAAGAAGTTGCCTACACAGCTAAGTTAGAACTGTTGTACGATTTCTATTCTGCGATTGGATTTTGTAATGAAAAACTAAAACTCTACCTCGCTAGTGATTTGGTCAAGGAGGAAAATCCTCGCCCACAAGATGATGATGAAACTTTGGAAGTTTTAGAAGTAAGCCTAGAGGAAGCCAAGAACCTGATCCAGTCAGGTCATATCTGTGATGCCAAGACCATTATGGCGATTCAGTACTGGGAACTACAAAAGAAATAGAGGAGCAACCCATGGGAAAACCTTTATTAACAGACGAAATGATTGAACGTGCCAACCGTGGTGAGAAAATATCAGGACCACCTCTTCAAGATGATGAGGAAACAAAGATCCTACCAACGTCTTCACAACATTTTGGTTATTCACGTTCTACAGACCACGGTTTTAGTCAAGATACCTTAACAATCGAAGTAGAGCCAACGATTCATAAGAGTCGCCGCATTGAGAATACCAAGAGAAATGTTTTTAATTCGAAACTCAATCGTATCTTGTTTGCAGTCATCCTACTTTTGATTTTGTTAATTTTAGCGATGAAACTCTTGTAATTGAAAGGACTTGAAATGAAAATTGGAATCATTGCTGCCATGCCAGAAGAACTCGTATATTTGACTCAGAATTTGGAAAAACCTAAAGAAGTCCAAGTCTTAGGAAATACTTACTACACTGGCTCTGTTGGCAATACAGAAGTCGTTCTAGTTCAGAGTGGGATTGGAAAGGTCATGTCGGCTATGAGTGTAGCAGTGTTAGCTGACCATTTTCAGGTAGAAGCTATCATCAATACAGGATCAGCAGGTGCTCTTGCTGAAGGGATTGCTGTTGGAGATCTAGTGATTGCGGATAAGTTGGCTTATCATGATGTGGATGTGACTGCTTTTGGCTACGCTTATGGTCAGATGGCTGGTCAGCCTCTTTACTTTGAATCTGATAAGAAGTTTATCGCTAGGATTAAAGAAAACTTATCTCAGTTAGAACAGACCTGGCACCTAGGCTTGATTGCTACAGGGGACAGTTTTATAGCTGGAGATGATAAGATTGCTAGTATCAAATCCCACTTCCCAGATGTTCTAGCTGTTGAGATGGAGGGTGCAGCCATTGCTCAGGCAGCTCAGGCTCTTGGCTTACCTTTCCTAGTCATTCGAGCTATGAGTGACAATGCCAATCACGAGGCCTCTATCTCATTCGATGAGTTTATCATTGAAGCTGGACGTCGTTCTGCCCAAGTCTTACTAGCCTTTTTAAAGGCCTTAGATTAAGCGGAAATTTGACAGTTTATCTAGCTTATGATAAGATTTAAATAAAGAAAAGCTAGAAAACGTTTCAGAGGATATTATGAGTATTGAAATGACCGTCAGTGAGATTGCAGAGGTCTTAGGACTATCTCGTCAAGCAATCAACAATCGTGTCAAAGAACTTCCAGAAGAGGACACGAAAAAAAATGACAAAGGTGTAACTGTAGTTACTCGAAGTGGCTTGATCAAGCTAGAAGAAATCTACAAAAAAACAATTTTTGAAGATGAACCAGTCAGTGATGATGTCAAACAACGTGAACTGATGGAAATCTTGGTCGATGAGAAAAACGCTGAAATTCTTCGCTTGTACGAGCAGCTCAAGGCCAAAGACCGGCAGTTATCAGAAAAAGATGAACAGATGCGAATCAAAGACCGACAGATTGCTGAAAAGGACAAACAGTTGGACCAACAGCAACAGTTAACTCTTCAAGCCATGAAGGATCAAGAAACCTTGAAACTCGAGTTGGACCAAGCAAAAGAAGAAGTCCAAGCAACCAAAAAAGGCTTTTTTGCTCGCCTTTTTGGAGGAAAATAAAGAAGCTGTTTGGGTTACTCACTAACCTAATGGCTTCTTTTATTATTTATAGTTTAGTTTGGGTAGTAATTGAGGTAAATAATGGAAAAATTAAGAGATTATATCGCCTTTGATTTGGAATTCAACCAACACGAGGGGGTTACCCATTTAATTCAAGTATCAGCAGTCCATTTTCAAGATGGGCAAGAATGTGCTGCTTTTGACTCTTATGTTCATACTACAGCCCCATTGAAGAGTTTTATCAATGGTTTGACTGGAATCACAGCTGAAACCTTGAAAGATGCGCCAAAAGTAGAACAAGTTTTAAAGGACTTTCAGGCATTTGTTGGCGACATACCTATCGTTGGTTACAATGCAGCTAAGAGTGATTTACCTATTCTCTTGGAGCATGGTATTGATTATCGTGACCAGTATAAGGTTGATCTATATGAGGAGGCTTTTGAACGCCGTAGTTCTGATCTACACGGCATAGCCAATCTTAAATTGCAAACTGTAGCGAATTTTTTAGGCTTTCACGGGAAGTCTCATAACAGTTTAGAGGATGCCCGCATGACGGCGCGTGTTTACGAAGCTTTTTTGGAATCAGATGAAGGAAAGCTATTAATAGAAGACCAGAGTAGTTTTTCTATGAATAATCCTTTTGGTGGCTTAGATTTATCCCAATTTTTAGACTAGGAGTGCTTATGAAACCTGAAAAACCTAAAAAGCTAGGTTTTAGGAAGATATACTATAACCTAGATAAGATTTTATTTCTATTTTTCTTGATATTTATGATGGTTGAGTTTGTCTGGCTACCATTAAATTCATGGATTGCTGGCATCCTTCTGAGACAAACCGGTTATTTGTTTATCTCCTACAATAACTTTTGGGCGATTATACAAGGCTCGCCTTTTATCAGTTTAGCCTTTCTCATCTTAATTGCAATCAATCTCCTGGTTGCCTATTTCCAGATTTGTCTTTTGTTTATAGGAGCTCGTCACCTTCTCTATCATGAAAAGAGAACTTTAATTGAGTACAGTAGAAAAGTATTTCACCAGAGCTTTCTATTCGTTAAGCGATTGAGCTTTTGTAAGATGGCCTTTGTCTTTTTTTACATTGCTTTGCTTTTCCCGTTCATCCGTAAGATTTTAAAAATCTACTACCTCAACAAGATTATTATCCCTGATTTTATCGTGAATTATTGGGAAGGTAAGCATTGGCTGGTAGGTCTGATGATCATAGCATCCGCTTGGATCTTTCTCTACATCTCTGTCCGATTTATGTTTGCCCTTCCTAAGATTCTCTTTGAAAGAAAGACCGTAAGAGAAAGTGTGAAATATAGTCTCCAAAAGACAAAGAAAAATGTCCTTTTCTTCTCTTGGCATCTCTTACTCATTATCATAAAAACGTATCTCTTCTTCTTTGGTTTGTTAATTCCCTTGCTTTTTGCGCAAGCAGTGATGGATAATCTAACTCAAAAAGAATCCTTGATTCTCGGTGTGATTAATTTTGTCTTGATTAAAAATTTCCATTACATGACCCTGACTTATTTCCTAGTGAAGTTTGTTTCCTTCCTTACAGGAGAAGAGCTAGAGATTATGCCAAGGCGAAAGAAAGATCATCTGATGAGATGGGGTGTCATGGGGTGTGCAAGCATCATCTTTGCCATAGAAGGATACGTTTATCTGGAATCTCCGGATACCAATACACCTTTAGTGATTTCGCACAGAGGAGTAAGTAATAAAAACGGTGTTCAAAATACTGTGCAGTCTTTAGAAAAAACAGCTCAACTAAAACCAGATCTTATAGAAATGGATGTGCAGGAAACGAAAGACGGTCAGTTCGTGATGATGCACGATGCTAACCTCAAAAATTTAACAGGTATTAATGCTACACCGCAAGATTTGACTCTGGATGAATTAACAAATACAGATATTTACGAGAATGGTTATCAAACAAAGATTTCAAGCTTTGATGCCTATTTAGAGCGTGCAAATGCTTTAAACCAAAAATTGCTGATTGAGATTAAGACCAGTAAAAAAGATAGTCCGCAAATGATGGACCATTTCCTCGAAAAGTATGGAGCGACTATCAAGAAATATGGACATCAGATGCAATCACTAGACTACCATGTGATTGATAAAGTGTTGACTTATGATTCTGAAATTCCAGTTTACTTCATTCTCCCCTATAACAGTATCTTCCCAAGAACCAAGGCAACGGGTTATACTATGGAGTACTCAACTTTGGATGAATACTTTGTCAATAAACTCTGGACAACTGATCAGAGACTCTATGTTTGGACCGTAAATGGTTCGGAGGCATTTGATAAAGCAGTTCGCCTCGGCGCAGATGGCATGATAACGGATGATCTTGAAATGGTCCAGTCACAAGTCACAATGGCTCAAGACGATCCGGAATATACGGAATTACTCTTAAAGAAAGCAATGGAATTCTTTGATTTCTAAGAAAAAAAGAGAAACAGATGTTTCTCTTTTTTTGTGGATTAGAAAGGCAATTTTCCAGCGAAAGCACCTAGTTTCTTCTTAGTCGTTTCATCAATTTGTTCAAGAGCAGCGTTAATTGCTTGCGCAGTCATGTCAGAAAGTGTTTCGAGATCTTCTGGATCTACAACTGCTGGGTTGAAGTCAATGCTGACAACTTTTTTGTCTCCAGTAAAAGTTGCTTGGACAAGGTCCTGAGCTGATTTTCCAACAAATTCTATGGCAGCGAGTTCTGCTTGGCTTTGTTCCATTTGTTTTTGAAGTTTTTGTGCTTGGCGCATCATGTTTTGCATGTTCATCATGGCGGTTTACAGTTTCCTTTTTCTATTATTTTCTTTTTTATTTTATCAATTTTAGGAGCAAAAGTCTATTATTTGTTTAATTCATGAGATATATAACCTTTTATAATGAGTCTCTCAAACAACTTTTAAGAAATTTACTATGCACACCTAGTATTCTTTGCTAAACAAAAAATTTCATTTAAGCTTTCTTTAAGGTTTCTATTATATTCTAAAGAACTCTATATTAACCGAACGTTGGACGGATAATATAGAGGATAACCTATTTTTATTTCTTAATTTGTTATGGTCTTTCTGGATTTAGTAACACATTGTTCACTTTTTACCTTAAATGGTGTGTTGATTAGACTAAATGACGCTCTGTCTTTTTTTCATGATGGAGGCAGATTGTGATATAATAGATAGTAATGAGTTTTTTAGAATAAACTAAAGGAGAATATAAATGATCTATGCAGGAATCCTAGCCGGAGGAACTGGCACACGCATGGGAATCAGTAATTTACCAAAACAATTCTTGGAGTTGGGTGATCGACCTATTTTGATCCACACAATTGAAAAATTCGTCTTAGAACCAAGTATTGAAAAAATTGTAGTTGGAGTTCATGGAGACTGGGTGTCACACGCTGAGGACCTAGTTGACAAGTATCTTTCTCTCCACAAGGATCGCATCATCATTACCAAAGGTGGGGCTGATCGCAATACCAGTATCGAGAAGATTATAGAAGCCATTAATGCCTATCGTCCAATCACTCTAGAAGATATCGTGGTTACCCACGACTCTGTTCGTCCTTTTATCACACTTCGCATGATTCAGGACAATATCAAACTTGCTCAAGATCATGATGCGGTTGACACAGTAGTAGAAGCGGTTGATACCATTGTTGAAAGTACAAATGGTCAGTTTATCACGGATATTCCAAATCGTGCTCACCTCTATCAAGGTCAAACACCTCAGACATTCCGTTGCAAGGATTTCATGGATTTGTATGGTTCCCTATCTGATCAAGAAAAGGAAATCCTGACGGATGCATGTAAAATTTTTGTTATCAAAGGAAAGGATGTTGCTCTAGCTAAAGGGGAATATTCAAACCTTAAAATCACAACGGTGACAGACTTGAAAATCGCGAAAAGCATGATTGAGAAAGACTAAGGCTATGATTAATCAAATTTATCAACTGACCAAACCAAAGTTTATCAATGTAAAATATCAAGAAGAGGATATTGATCAGGAGAATCATATCCTGATTCGTCCAAATTATATGGCGGTTTGTCATGCGGATCAACGTTACTATCAAGGGAAGCGTGATCCAAAGATATTGGCTAATAAACTTCCTATGGCCATGATTCATGAGTCTTGTGGAACTGTTATTTCAGATCCGACTGGGACTTATGAAGTCGGTCAAAAGGTAGTTATGATTCCCAATCAACCGCCTATGCAGAGTGACAAGGAGTTCTACGAGAACTACATGACCGGAACCTACTTCCTATCAAGTGGTTATGATGGCTTTATGAGAGAATTTGTCTCTCTTCCAAAAGATCGTGTTGTGTCTTATAATGACATTGAGGACACAGTTGCAGCCATTACTGAGTTTGTGAGTGTTGGTATGCATGCCATGGATCGTTTCTTGCATCTTGGTCATAGTAAGCGAGAGCGCATTGCTGTTATCGGAGATGGTAGTTTGGCCTTTGTGGTTGCAAATATTATCAATTATACCTTGCCAGAAGCAGAGATTATCGTCTTTGGTCGCCATTGGGAAAAACTAGAGCTCTTCTCTTTTGCAAAAGAGTGCTATATTACTGATAATATCCCAGAGGATTTGACCTTTGATCATGGGTTTGAGTGTTGCGGTGGCGATGGTACAGGCCCAGCTATCAATGACTTGATTCGCTATATTCGTCCACAGGGAACGATTCTCATGATGGGAGTGAGTGAATACAAGGTTAATATCAATACACGAGATGCTTTGGAAAAAGGATTGTTATTAGTAGGCTCATCTCGTTCAGGACGCGTCGATTTTGAGAAGGCTATTCAAATGATGGAAGTCAAGAAGTTTGCGAATCGTCTGAAAAATATTCTTTATGTTGAAGAACCAGTGAGAGAAATCAAGGACATTCACCGTGTCTTTGCTACAGACCTAAATACTGCTTTCAAAACAGTATTTAAGTGGGAAGTGTAGAAGATGGAGGTTAATTGTGGAGAAACTCATCAAAGAAAAAATTTCTTCTTTACTATCTGATGAAGAGGAAGTACTCAGTGTTGAACAGTTGGGAGGCATGACCAACCAAAACTATTTGGTTAAAACAACCAACAAACAGTATATTGTGAAATTTTTTGGTAAAGGGACTGAAAAACTCATCAATCGTCAAAATGAAAAGTACAATCTTGAACTTTTAGAGGATTTAGATTTAGATGTCAAAAATTATCTCTTTGATATTGAGTCAGGGATTAAAGTAAATGAGTACATCGAATCAGCAGTAACTCTTGATTCAACATCAATTAAGTCCAAGTTTGAAAAGATTGCACCAATTTTACAAATCATCCACGCTTCAGGGAAAGAATTAAGAGGAGAATTTGCTCCTTTTGAGGAAATCAGCAAATATGAATCCTTGATTGAGGGACCTATCCCTTATGAAAACTATGAAGCTGTAAGAAAAGATGTATTTTCACTAGAAAAGAGATTGGCTGATTTGGGTGTTGATAGAAAGTCCTGTCACATCGATTTGGTACCAGAAAACTTTATCGAGTCACCACAAGGTCGTTTGTATTTGATTGACTGGGAATACTCTTCTATGAATGACCCGATGTGGGATTTGGCAGCTCTTTTCTTAGAGTCTGAATTTACAAAGCAAGAGGAAGATGATTTCCTTTCCTACTATGAAAGTGACAAAACGCCTGTATCACGTGAGAAGATTCGTATCTATAAAATCTTGCAAGATACTATCTGGAGTTTGTGGACAGTGTACAAAGAAGCTCAAGGAGCTGATTTTGGAGATTATGGTATCAACCGTTACCAAAGAGCTGTCAAAGGTTTGACTTATTATGGAGGTTAGGATGAAGAATAAAAATGGTGTTTCCTTTGGTCTGCTCTCTGGAATTTTCTGGGGATTAGGTCTAACGATTAGTGCTTATATCTTTTCTATTTTTACAAATCTTTCACCTTTTGTGGTGGCTGCTGCTCATGATTTCTTGAGTATCTTTATCTTGTTAGCTTTTCTTTTGGTAAAAGAAAGAAAAGTTCGTCTTTCGATTTTCTTAAATATTCGAAATGTGAGTGTTATAATCGGTGCTTTACTAGCAGGACCTATAGGTATGCAGGCCAATCTTTATGCGGTTAAATATATCGGTAGTTCACTAGCTTCATCTGTATCCGCTATTTACCCAGCAGTTTCAGTTTTGCTCGCCTTCTTCATTTTGAAACACAAGGTTTCAAAGAATACAGTATTCGGTGTTTTCTTGATTATTGCAGCGATCATTGCTCAAACCTACAAGGTTGAACAAGTTAACTCGTTTTACATTGGGATTCTTTGTGCCCTTATCTGTGCCATTGCCTGGGGGAGTGAAAGTGTTCTCAGCTCCTATGCTATGGAAAGTGATTTAAGTGAAATTGAAGCCTTGTTAATTCGACAAGTAACCTCATTCTTATCCTATCTTGTGATTGTGCTCTTTTCTCACCATTCATTTGCAGAAGTGGCAGATGGGCAGTTACTAGGCCTCTTGCTTGTCTTTGCGGCCTTTAATATGATTTCCTACTTAGCTTATTATATCGCCATTAATCGTTTGCAACCTGCAAAAGCGACAGGTTTGAATGTGAGCTATGTAGTCTGGACTGTCTTATTTGCAGTTATTTTCTTGGGTGCACCGCTAGATATGCTGACAATTATCACTTCACTTATTGTTATGGCTGGTGTTTATATTATTATTAAAGAATAAAGGAGATTCGTGTGAAAGCGATTATTTTGGCAGCAGGCTTAGGAACTCGTCTACGCCCTATGACTGAAAATACCCCAAAAGCTTTGGTTAAGGTTAATCAAAAACCCTTGGTAGAATACCAAATTGAGTTTTTGAAAGAGAGAGGAATTGATGAGATTATTATCGTTGTCGGTTACCTCAAAGAACAATTTGACTACCTAAAAGAAAAATATGGTGTCCGTTTAGTCTTTAACGACAAGTATGCTGATTACAATAACTTTTACTCACTTTATCTAGTAAAAGAAGATTTGGCTAACAGCTATGTCATCGATGCAGATAACTATCTTTTCAAAAATATGTTTCGAAACGATCTTAAACGTTCTACCTATTTCAGTGTTTATCGCGAAGACTGTACCAACGAGTGGTTCTTAGTTTATGGTGATGACTACAAGGTTCAAGACATTATTGTTGATAGCAAGGCTGGTCGCATTCTGAGCGGAGTATCATTCTGGGATGCACCAACTGCTGAGAAGATTGTTGGCTTTATTGACAAAGCTTACGAAAGTGGTGAATTTGTTGATCTCTACTGGGACAACATGGTTAAGGATAATATCAAAGAATTGGATGTCTATGTCGAAGAATTAGAAGGAAATAGCATCTATGAAATTGATAGTGTAAAAGATTACCATAAATTAGAAGAGATTTTATCTACTATTGAGTAAGGAAATAGAAGAAGGCTTGGGCCTTCTTTTTTTGTGTATTTTATAACAAGAATGTTTGATATTGATTGTATTCTTTAAATGAAACAAAAATTACAAAAAAATGAACAAAATAAAACAAAAATTATTGACAACGATTTCATATAGTGTTATACTTATTACATAAAAGATAATTGAAAGAAGGGAAAATGTTATGGGATTAGATCATTTCTTTGACAAAAACCTGGTGTTTTGCTTAGAAGCGGATAATCAAGAACAACTCTTTGATCAGGTAGCAAGCTTGTTGGAAGAACGAGAAATTGTCACTCCAACTTATCGTGAAGCCTTGATCACGCGTGAAAAGTCATTTCCAACTGGCTTAGATATGGAATTTCTAGGTAAGGACTTGCCAAATGTTGCGATTCCTCATACAGATATTGTTCATAATCTAGCTGAGAAAGTAGTGGTTGTTCGATTAGAAAAACCAGTAACTTTTCACAATATGATTGCTCCTGATAAGGAAGTAGAAGTATCCCTACTCTTCTTTATCATTAACAACTCAAGTTCAAGTCAAACAAATATTCTGGCTCAGTTGATGGACTTTTTCACAGGAAATGGACATCTGGAAGATCTATCAAAAATTTCCGAACCAGAAAAACTTTATGCTTACATTGCTGAAGCAACCGCTTAATCTTGTCTATTAAAAAATAAAATCGGAGGAAATCCAAATGATTAAAATTCTTGCTGCCTGCGGTGCAGGTGTTAACTCAAGTCACCAAATTAAAAGTGCTCTAGAAGAAGAACTTTCAAACCGTGGTTATGATGTTCACTGTGATGCAGTCATGGTGAAAGATGTAAACGAAGACCTTATCAAGGGCTACGATATCTTTACACCAATCGCTGCAACTGACCTTGGTTTTGAACCTGGTATTCCAGTAATTGAAGCTGGACCAATCTTGTTCCGTATTCCAGCGATGAGCGCTCCAGTATTTGACAATATTGAAGCAGCTATCAAAGAACACGGACTAAGCTAATTTATTCTTTATCTTGTTAACATTCATATAACTAAAAAAACGGGAGGAACTATTATGGATGTCATTATCGAACTAGCCAATAAGATTTTCAAGCCAGTCTTGGAAATGGGTGGTCCTATCATCATGCTGATCATCTTGACAGTATTGGCTTTACTATTTGGAGTGAAATTCTCCAAAGCGCTTGAAGGTGGTATCAAACTTGCCATCGCCCTTACTGGTATCGGTGCTATCATCGGTATGCTCAACGGAGCTTTCTCAGCATCACTTGCAAAATTCGTTGAAAATACTGGTATTCAATTGAACATCACTGACGTTGGTTGGGCACCACTTGCAACCATCACTTGGGGATCTGCATGGACACTTTACTTCTTGCTTGTAATGTTGATTGTCAACATTGTGATGCTTGCAATGAAGAAAACAGATACACTTGACGTCGATATCTTCGATATCTGGCACTTGTCAATCACTGGTCTTTTGATCAAATGGTACGCAGACAACAATGGAGTTAGCCAAGGGGTTTCACTCTTCATCGCAACTGCAGCAGTTGTCCTTGTAGGTATTTTGAAAATCATCAACTCTGATTTGATGAAACCAACTTTCGACGACCTTCTTAATGCACCAAGTTCATCACCAATGACTTCAACTCACATGAACTACATGATGAACCCAGTTATCATGGTCTTGGATAAAATCTTTGATAAAGTATTGCCTGGTCTCGATAAATATGACTTTGACGCTGCAAAATTGAACAAAAAAATCGGTTTCTGGGGATCTAAATTCTTTATCGGTTTCATCCTTGGTATTGTTATTGGTTTGATGGGGACTCCACACCCAGTTGCTGGAGTAGAAGGAGCTGATAAATGGGAACTTGTTATTAAAGGTTGGTTGAGCCTTGGTTTGACTGCCGGTGTAGCTTTGGAACTCTTCTCACTTATCGGATCATGGTTCATCGCAGCCGTAGAACCACTCTCACAAGGTATTACAAACGTTGCTACTAAACGTCTTCAAGGACGTAAATTCAACATCGGTCTTGACTGGCCTTTCATCGCTGGTCGCGCTGAAATCTGGGCTTGTGCTAACGTACTTGCTCCAATCATGCTAGTAGAAGCTGTGCTTCTTTCAAACGTCGGTAATGGTATCTTGCCACTTGCAGGTATCATCGCTATGGGTGTGACTCCAGCTCTCTTGGTTGTTACACGTGGTAAATTGCTCCGTATGATTATCTTCGGAACACTCTTGTTGCCTCTCTTCCTTCTTTCTGGTACTCTTATCGCTCCATTTGCAACTGAACTTGCTAAAGGTGTAGGTGCCTTCCCAGAAGGTGTGAGCCAAACTCAATTGATTACCCACTCAACTCTTGAAGGACCAATTGAAAAACTATTTGGTTGGGCAATCGGTAATGCTACAACAGGTGATATCAAAGCAATCCTTGGTGCAGCAGTCTTCCTTGTATTCTATGTAGGTATCTTTGCTTGGTATAGAAAACAAATGATCAAACGTAACGAAGAATACGCAGCAAATGCTAAATAATTCGCTCCTATAAAATGTAAATTGTGAAAACTAGGTTGTTAATTTCCTACATTGGGAGTGGCAACCTAGTTTTTATATAAAGATCTAAAAATAGTTGGAGAATATTATGGTAATTGAAATAAAATCAGATCAGTTAACGGTCCAGTTTAAAACCTTAGGTGGCGCCTTGTCGTCGATCAAGGATCGAGAAGGCATTGAGTATCTGTGGCAAGGAGATGCCACTTACTGGAGTGGACAAGCGCCAGTACTTTTTCCAATCTGTGGCTCTTTAAGAGAAGATACAGCCTTCTACAGTCACGCAGATGGAACAGAGACGAAAGGAAACATTCCTCGTCATGGTTTGGTCCGTAAAAAAGAATTTGACTTAGTTGAACATACAGAAAACAGTGTTACTTTTGCTATCGAAGATGATGAGAATACTTATCAAAACTATCCTTATCATTTCCGCCTTGAAATCACTTATCTAGTGACTGGCAAGACTGTCCGTACTCAATACAAAGTCTTCAATAGAGAAACTAATAAAGTAATGCCATTCTTTATAGGAGGACATCCAGGATTTAATTGTCCTCTGTTAGATGGCGAAACTTATGAAGATTACTATTTAGAGTTTGAGAAAGAAGAGACTTGCTCTGTTCCCCGTCCTTTCCCAGAAACTGGCATGTTAGACTTTCAAGATAGAAGTCCATGGTTGGATTCGCAAAAGGAAGTGGATCTCAGTTACGATCTGTTTAGTGTTGATGCAGTGACTTTGGATGAGTTGCAATCCAGAACAATTGCCCTTCGTTCTCGTAAACATGAGAAGGGATTAAAAGTACACTTCCAAGAGTTTTCAAATCTCATCATTTGGTCAACTTTGAATAAGGGACCTTTCATTGCCTTTGAACCTTGGTCTGGCTTGTCAACATCTCTTGAAGAAGGAGATCATCTAGAAGATAAGAAGAATGTTCGTCTCCTAGAACCTGGTCAAGTAGATCAGATTGGCTTTGATATTGAAATATTTTAGATTAAAAACTATAAAAACAAACATTTACTGTTGACTTTTTCTATAAATAGGAGTATATTATGTTTGTAAGCAACAAATGATGTTTGTAACAAACAAATAATCACTTGTTATATTCTCTTTCGAGGAGAAAGTTTGTTTCTAGGAACTTGATTTCCTGGACTTGGATAAGCTATCGAACAGCTTATTCAATCAAATTTGTCAATAAACTGCTAGAAAGTCTTTTGTAGGTAAACTGCTAACTATAAAAGTCTTTACTAGCCTAGAATAATAAAAAGGAGTATACAATATGTCTATTGTTATCGGTGCAGATGCTGCAGGTTTGAGATTGAAAGAAGTTGTGAAAGACTTCTTGGAAAAAGAAAACTTCCACGTTGTGGATGTTACAGCTGAAGGTCAAGACTTTGTTGATGTGACTCTTGCTGTTGCTGCAGAAGTAAACAAAGAAGAACAAAACCTTGGTATCGTGATTGATGCTTATGGTGCTGGTCCTTTCATGGTTGCAACAAAAATCAAAGGAATGGTTGCTGCAGAAGTATCTGACGAACGTTCAGCTTATATGACTCGTGGTCACAACAACTCACGTATGATCACTATGGGTGCACAACTTGTTGGTGATGAATTGGCTAAAAACATTGCTAAAGGATTTGTTAACGGCAAATACGATGGTGGTCGTCACCAAATTAGGGTCGATATGTTGAACAAAATGTGCTAATACTCTTCAAAAATCAAGATAATCTGTTGTCAGCTCACTTTAGCTAACCTCAGTTATGCTTGCAGCTCGCTTCCTAAGCTAATCTTGATTTTTATTGAGTAAGGATAAATGATATTAGATTTATATAATTAATCGGAGGGAATAACTAATGAGAATTGCAATTGGATGTGACCACATCGTAACAGATGAAAAAATGGCGGTTTCAGAATTTTTGAAATCAAAAGGATATGAAGTCATCGACTTTGGTACCTATGACCACACACGTACTCACTACCCAATCTTTGGTAAAAAAGTTGGTGAAGCCGTTACAAGCGGTCAAGCTGATCTTGGAGTATGTATCTGTGGTACTGGTGTTGGGATCAACAACGCTGTAAACAAAGTCCCAGGAGTTCGTTCTGCCTTGGTTCGTGATATGACAACAGCTCTTTATGCAAAAGAACAATTGAATGCCAACGTTATTGGTTTTGGTGGTAAAATCACTGGTGAATTGCTCATGTGCGACATCATTGAAGCTTTCATCAATGCTGAATACAAACCATCAGAAGAAAACAAAAAATTGATTGCGAAAATTGAGCACGTTGAAACTCACAATGCTCATCAAGCAGATGCAAACTTCTTTACAGAATTCCTTGAAAAATGGGATCGCGGTGAATACCACGACTAAGAGGTGACGCATGATTTTAACAGTCACAATGAATCCATCCATTGATATTTCTTATCCTTTGGATGAATTAAAAATTGACACTGTCAACCGTGTGGTGGACGTGACCAAGACAGCTGGTGGTAAAGGTCTCAATGTTACACGAGTTCTTTCAGAATTTGGTGATTCTGTTGCTGCTACTGGTTTGGTCGGTGGTAAACTTGGTGAGTTTTTAGTAGAGCATATTGACGATAAAGTAACGAAACGTTTCTTCTCCATTCAAGGAGAGACTCGTAACTGTATCGCTATTCTACACGGTGAAAACCAAACAGAAATCCTTGAAAAAGGTCCCGAAGTTCTTGAACAAGAAGGGCAAGATTTCTTGGCTCATTTCGAAAATCTTCTTGACACTGTAGAAGTAGTAGCCATCTCAGGTAGTCTTCCAGCTGGCCTTCCAGTTGACTACTATGCGAGCTTAGTAGAACTTGCTAATCGCGCAGGAAAACCAGTTGTTCTGGATTGCTCAGGTGCTGCCCTTCAGGAGGTTCTTGAATCACCACATAAACCAACAGTAATCAAACCAAATAACGAAGAATTGTCTCAGCTTCTTGGGAAAGAAGTTTCTGAGGATTTGGATGAATTAAAAGAAGTTCTTCAAGAGCCTCTATTTGCAGGGATTGAGTGGATTATCGTTTCACTTGGTGCAAATGGTGCTTTTGCAAAACATGGTGATACTTTCTATAAAGTAGATATTCCAAGAATTCAGGTAGTCAATCCTGTCGGATCTGGAGATTCTACTGTTGCAGGTATTTCATCAGGTCTTCTTCATAAGGAATCTGATCAAGAACTCCTCATCAAGGCCAATGTCCTTGGTATGCTCAATGCCCAAGAAAAGATGACAGGTCATGTCAATATGGCCAACTATCAAGCTTTATATGATCAATTAATAGTAAAAGAGGTATAAAATGGCTTTAACAGAACAAAAACGTGCACGCTTAGAAAAACTTTCAGATGAAAATGGCATTATCTCCGCTCTTGCCTTTGACCAACGTGGTGCTTTGAAACGCCTTATGGCTCAATACCAAACAGAAGAGCCAACAGTCGCTCAAATGGAAGAACTCAAAGTATTGGTAGCAGATGAATTGACTAAATACGCATCCTCTATGCTTCTTGACCCAGAGTATGGTCTTCCAGCTACAAAAGCTCTTGCACCAAATGCTGGTCTTCTCCTTGCTTATGAAAAAACAGGATACGACACAACTAGCACCAAACGCTTGCCAGACTGCTTAGATGTTTGGTCTGCCAAACGCATCAAAGAACAAGGTGCGGATGCTGTCAAATTCTTGCTTTACTATGACGTAGACAGCTCTGACGAACTCAACCAACAAAAACAAGCCTACATCGAACGCATTGGTTCTGAGTGTGTGGCAGAGGACATTCCATTCTTCCTTGAAATCTTGGCTTACGATGAAAAAATCGCTGACGCAGGTTCTGCAGAATACGCTAAAGTAAAACCACACAAGGTTATCGGTGCTATGAAAGTCTTCTCAGACCCACGCTTTAACATCGATGTCTTGAAAGTAGAAGTTCCAGTCAATGTGAAATACGTTGAAGGATTTGGTGATGGTGAAATCGTTCATACACGTGAAGAAGCAGCAGCCTTCTTTAAAGCTCAAGATGAAGCGACTAACTTGCCATATATCTACTTGAGTGCAGGTGTGTCAGCTAAACTCTTCCAAGAAACCCTTGTCTTTGCCCACGAATCAGGTGCAAACTTCAACGGCGTTCTTTGTGGCCGTGCTACATGGGCTGGATCAGTTGAAGCCTACATCAAAGACGGTGAGGCAGCAGCTCGTGAATGGCTACGCACAACTGGATTTGAGAACATTGACGAACTCAACAAGGTTCTTCAAACAACAGCAACTTCATGGACTGAACGTGTATAAGTTTCCCCCCCTAATCTTAGGAACATTGATCTAAATAAAAATTTTAAAAAAAGTTGAATGTAAAGGTTTACAAAAAAACCGACTTGTGCTATACTTAAATCACAAGTTAATACAAGGTGAGTGTTACTAAGTAATATTAGGCATGATCACAGGTGAATTAGAAATCAAAGGATTTTCTAGTTCATTTGTGGTCATTTTTTATACTCATATACCTTTAAGATATAAAAGGAGGTTGACATGTATCGAATTCTAAACCCAATGAATCACAATGTCTCGCTTGTCAGAAATGACAAAGGAGAAGAGGTGATTGTGATTGGTAAGGGGATTGCATTTGGGAAAAAGAAGGGGGATTTGATTGCTGAAGAACAAGTTGAGAAAATCTTTCGGATGAAGACAGAAGAGTCCAGAGAAAATTTTATGGCTCTGCTCAAAGATGTTCCGCTTGATTTTATCACAGTGACCTATGAGATTATTGATAAGCTATCAAAGAAATATCATTATCCGATTCAAGAGTATCTCTACGTAACCTTGACAGATCATATTTACTGCTCTTACCAAGCTCTAGCACAAGGAAGGTACAAGGATAGTAATCTGCCAGATATTTCCACTAAGTATCCTGTCGCTTTTCAAATCGCAAAGGAAGCCTTTGAAATCTATCGTCAGAAGTTGACAGATCATTTCCCTGAGGATGAAATTATTCGGATCGCTTATCATTTCATCAATGCCGAAGGGGAGAACGAAGTTCAAGTGGTTGAGTCGATTGATAAGAGGAAAGAAATTCTCAGGAATGTTGAAGAAGTGCTAAAGGGTTATGCAATTCAACGAACCAAAGAGAATAATCATTTCTATGATCGTTTTATGATTCATTTGAATTATTTCTTGGATTATTTAGACAGATCTAGAGATGATAACCAATCACTTCTGGATATGGAAGATCATATTAAACAATCCTATCCAAAAGCGTTCGAGATTGGTTTCAAGATCTATGATGTGATTACGCAACATACGGGTCTTGATTTGTATAAGAGTGAGCGAGTTTATCTAGTTCTACATATACAACGTTTACTGTCATAAGATTTATCAAACAATATATAAGGAGGATTCTATCATGAATAGAGAAGAAGTAACATTGTTAGGTTTTGAAATCGTAGCCTATGCTGGAGATGCTCGTTCAAAACTATTGGAAGCCTTAAAGGCTGCTGAAGCTGGTGATTTTGCGAAAGCAGATAGTTTAGTTGAGGAAGCTGGTGGCTGTATCGCCGAGGCTCATCACGCGCAAACAAGTCTATTGACCAAGGAGGCAGCTGGTGAGGATTTGGCTTATAGTGTGACCATGATGCATGGCCAAGACCACTTGATGACGACTATCTTGTTAAAAGATTTGATGCACCATTTAATCGAACTCTATAAGAGAGGAGTTAAGTAATGAATAAATTAATTGCTTTTATCGAGAAAGGGAAACCTTTCTTTGAAAAACTGTCTCGTAATATTTACCTTCGTGCTATCCGTGATGGTTTCATTGCAGGGATGCCTGTTATTCTCTTCTCAAGTATCTTTATCTTGATTGCCTTTGTTCCTAACTCATGGGGCTTTAAATGGTCTGATGATGTTGTTAATCTCCTCATGAAACCTTATAGCTATTCAATGGGGATTCTAGCTCTCTTGGTAGCTGGTACAACAGCTAAGTCATTGACCGACTCAGTAAACCGCAGCATGGAAAAAACCAACCAAATCAACTATATGTCAACTCTTTTGGCAGCGATTGTCGGTTTGTTGATGTTAGCAGCTGATCCAATTGAAGGTGGCTTTGCAACAGGTTTCCTTGGAACAAAAGGTTTGCTTTCAGCATTTCTTGCTGCCTTTGTTACCGTAGCAATCTATAAGGTTTGTGTTAAGAATAACGTTACCATTCGTATGCCTGACGAAGTTCCACCCAATATCTCACAAGTTTTTAAAGATGTGATTCCATTCACTCTATCTGTTGTTTCTCTTTATGCTCTTGATTTACTAGCTCGTCATTTTGTTGGTGCAAGCGTTGCAGAATCAATCGGTAAATTCTTTGCACCATTATTCTCAGCCGCTGATGGATATCTAGGTATTACCATTATCTTTGGGGCCTTTGCCTTCTTCTGGTTTGTTGGTATCCACGGTCCTTCAATCGTCGAACCTGCTATCGCAGCTATTACCTATGCAAATGCTGAAGTCAACTTGAATCTTCTCCAACAAGGTATGCACGCAGATAAGATCCTTACTTCTGGAACACAAATGTTTATCGTTACCATGGGTGGTACTGGTGCTACACTGGTTGTTCCATTCATGTTCATGTGGTTGACCAAATCGAAACGAAACCGTGCAATCGGACGTGCTTCAGTAGTTCCAACTTTCTTTGGTGTAAATGAACCAATCTTGTTTGGTGCACCGCTTGTATTGAATCCAATCTTCTTTATTCCATTTATCTTTGCGCCAATTGCCAACGTATGGATCTTTAAATTCTTTATTGAAACGCTTGGCATGAACTCATTTACTGCCAATCTTCCTTGGACAACACCAGGTCCGCTTGGTATTGTTCTCGGGACAAACTTCCAATTCTTGTCATTTTTACTTGCTGCTTTGTTAATCCTTGTAGACGTAGCTATCTACTATCCATTCCTCAAGGTTTATGATGAACAAATTCTTGAAGAAGAGCGTTCTGGTAAAGCCAATGATGAATTGAAAGAAAAAGTAGCTGCAAACTTCAATACTGCCAAAGCGGATGCTATTCTTGAAAAAGCAGGTGTAGAAGCATCTCAAAATACAATTACAGAAGAAACTAATGTTCTCGTTCTCTGTGCAGGAGGAGGTACAAGTGGTCTCCTTGCAAATGCTCTAAACAAAGCAGCTGCAGAGTACAAGGTTCCTGTTAAAGCAGCAGCTGGTGGCTATGGAGCTCACCGTGAAATGTTGCCTGAGTTTGATCTGGTTATCCTTGCTCCTCAAGTTGCTTCTAACTTTGAAGATATGAAAGCAGAGACCGACAAACTTGGTATCAAACTTGCCAAGACAGAAGGTGGGCAATACATTAAATTGACTCGCGATGGAAAAGGTGCTCTTGCCTTTGTTCAAGCGCAGTTCGAAGAATAAAAGGTAAAGAGCGAAGAAGTGAGATGGAGGAATTCCTCCCAACTCTATCTCCATCTCATTTCTATTTCTTGAAAGGTGAATCAAATGACAAAAACACTTCCAAAAGACTTTATTTTTGGCGGGGCAACAGCAGCCTATCAAGCAGAAGGTGCGACCAATACTGATGGTAAAGGACCAGTTGCCTGGGACAAATACCTCAAAGATAACTACTGGTACACTGCTGAACCAGCCAGTGATTTCTATCACAAATACCCAGTTGACCTCAAACTTGCAGAAGAGTATGGTGTCAATGGTATCCGTATTTCAATCGCTTGGTCACGTATCTTTCCAACTGGTTATGGGAAGGTTAATGACAAGGGGGTTGAGTTCTATCATAATCTATTTGCAGAATGTCACAAACGGCATGTTGAGCCCTTTGTAACTCTTCATCACTTTGATACGCCAGAAGCACTTCATTCAAATGGAGATTTCCTGAATAGAGAAAACATTGATCACTTTGTGGATTATGCAGCCTTCTGTTTTGAAGAATTTCCTGAAGTTAACTATTGGACAACCTTTAATGAAATTGGGCCAATTGGTGATGGTCAATACTTGGTTGGGAAATTCCCTCCAGGTATTCAGTACGACCTTGCCAAAGTCTTCCAATCTCATCAC
Organism: Streptococcus sp. SO2; assembly: GCF_030440025.1. The sequence goes on along the minus strand of NZ_JAQFJH010000006.1, from coordinate 40,940 downwards.
AATATGATGGTGTCACATGCGCGTGCAGTCAAGCTATATAAAGATAAAGGCTATAAAGGGGAAATTGGTGTGGTTCACGCCCTGCCTACTAAATATCCTCTAGATCCTGAAAATCAAGCAGATGTTCGCGCTGCTGAGTTGGAAGATATCATTCACAATAAATTTATTTTGGATGCGACTTATCTAGGACGATATTCCGAAGAAACCATGGAAGGTGTCAATCATATCTTAGCAGTCAATGGTGGAAGTTTAGATCTGCATGAAGAAGACTTCGCTGTGCTAGAAGCTGCAAAAGACCTGAATGACTTCCTTGGTATTAACTACTATATGAGTGATTGGATGCAAGCCTTTGATGGAGAAACAGAAATCATTCACAATGGTAAGGGTGAAAAAGGAAGCTCTAAATATCAGATTAAGGGAGTTGGACGCCGAGTGGCGCCTGACTATGTACCACGTACGGATTGGGACTGGATTATCTATCCTCAAGGTTTGTATGATCAAATCATGCGCGTGAAGAAAGATTACCCAAATTACAAGAAAATCTACATCACTGAGAATGGTCTTGGATACAAAGATGAGTTTGTGGATGGGACAGTTTATGATGATGGACGGATTGATTACGTTAAGAAACACATGGAAGTGATTGCAGATGCAATCTCCGATGGAGCCAATGTCAAAGGCTATTTTATCTGGTCTCTGATGGATGTCTTCTCTTGGTCAAATGGCTATGAAAAGCGTTATGGCCTCTTCTATGTTGATTTTGAAACCCAGGAGCGCTATCCAAAGAAATCGGCTCACTGGTACAAGAAACTAGCTGAGACACAACTTATTGATTAAAATTCAACAAAAATTCCCCGCCAAAAGGCAGGGGAATTTTTATGGTTTTGATAAAAGAATGGTTGTTTGTTTCGACAGATCTTCAAATGTCTCCTGACTCAGTTTGGCATCTGAAACGATGGTATCAATCTCTGAGATATTGTAGAAAGTGTAAAAATCAAACTTATTAAACTTGCTGTGGTCTGCCAGTAAGTATTTTTTATTGGCATTGTTCAAGGCGATTCGTTGTACCTCGCCCTCTTCTTCACTGAAAGTAGCAATTGCCTTATCCTTAATACCATTACAGCTTACAAAAGCTTTAGAAAACTGAAGATTGGTCAAATCTTGCAAGGTAAGTGTCCCTACAAAAGCACCAGTGATAGAGCGATAATTTCCGCCAATCAAGATCAAATCTGTTAGTTTTCGTTCGTTTAGGATTAGAAAAACTGGAAGACTGTTTGTTACAACACGAATATTATCAATTGGGAGTTCACGAGCAAAACATTCTAAGGTTGTTCCTGGCCCGATAAAAATAGTTTCACCTTCGTCAATCAAATGGCCGGCAAAACGGCTAATTTCTTGTTTTTCAGCAATCTGCAAGCCTTGTTTTTCAACATTTGAGCGTTCGTTGTTTAAGAGAGAACCTGTACGAAGTTTTTCAGCGCCACCGTGCACACGAACCAGCAAATCCTTATCTGCCAATTCTTGTAAATAGCGGCGAGCTGTCATATCTGACACATCAAGACTCTCCATAATCTCTTTTACAGTAATAGTGCCTTTTGTGTTTACTGCTTCTAGAATACTATCTAGTTTTTCTTGCTTTAGCATCCTTATCACCTCGATTTCTACTATTATTATCTTACCATAAAACGCTCAAACAATCAAATAGAAAAAAACAAAATAAAACAAAAACAAAAATATCATGGTTGTTTTAAACAAACCATGATATTCTGAATGATCGGCCAAATTAGTCTAAACCGTAGTTGTAATCCTCGTCTTGCATGGCTTCAACTTCACCAAGGAGGTAACCATTTCCGACTTGAGAGAAGAAGTCGTGGTTAGAAGTTCCTGTTGAAATACCGTTCATAACGATTGGATTGACATCATCAGCTGAATCTGGGAAGAGTGGATCTTGTCCTAGGTTCATAAGGGCCTTATTGGCATTGTAGCGAAGGAAGGTTTTAACTTCCTCAGTCCAGCCAACACCGTCATAGAGGCTTTCTGTATAGCCCTCTTCGTTCTCGTAGAGAGTGTAGAGAAGGTCGTACATCCATTCTTTAAGTTTTTCCTGCTCTTCTTCAGGCAATTCGTTAAAACCAAGTTGGAATTTGTAACCAATATAAGTTCCGTGAACAGACTCATCACGAATGATCAGTTTGATGATTTCTGCAACGTTGGCTAGTTTGTTGTTACCAAGATAGTAAAGCGGTGTAAAGAAACCAGAGTAGAAGAGGAAGGTTTCAAGGAAAACACTGGCAACTTTCTTTTCTAGTGGGCTACCATTGAGATAGATTTCATTGATAATTTCCGCTTTTCTTTGTAGGTAGGGGTTAGTGTTGGTCCATTCAAAGATTTCTTCGATTTCAGCCTTGGTATTCAAGGTTGAAAAGATAGAAGAGTAAGATTTTGCGTGGACAGATTCCATAAACTGGATGTTGTTGAAAACAGCTTCTTCATGCGGTGTACGGATGTCTGATCGAAGCGCCTGAACTCCTGTTTCAGATTGCATGGTATCCAAAAGGGTCAAACCACCAAAGACTTTTCCTACTAAGTCTTTTTCTTTGTTTGATAGTTTTCTCCAGTCGTCTAGGTCATTTGACAAGGGGATACGCGTATCGAGCCAGAATTGTTCCGTCAGCTTTTCCCAAGTTGATTTGTCGATGACATCCTCGATGGCATTCCAGTTAATGGCTTTGTAGTAAGTTTCCATTTGAAATCTCTTTCTGTATGTAATAATGCGATTGTCGAATCATCTCTATTTTATCATAGTCTGAGAGGAGTATCGCACAAAAAGTCGGAAGACCGACTTTTTAGTTTTTCATAGTATTTAAGATACTTATCAAGTTTTGTATGATGGGGAACTTAATCAGTAGTCTGAGAAAATGTGGTTGCCCCAGATAAAAATTAAATCACACAGCTTTCACATTGGTTAGCACCAACTTCCCCACCGTCATCTGTAAAGGTACGGACGTAGTAGATAGACTTGATACCCTTGTTAAAGGCATAGTTACGAAGGATTGACAGGTCACGTGTCGTTTGTTTGTTTTCTTTCTTCCATTCGTAAAGACCTTTTGGAATGTCACTACGCATGAAGAGAGTGAGTGAAAGTCCTTGATCCACGTGTTCAGTTGCAGCCGCGTAAACATCAATCACCTTACGCATATCCATGTCGTAAGCAGAAGTGTAGTAAGGGATAGTATCTGTTGACAAACCTGCAGCAGGATAGTAGATTTTACCGATTTTCTTCTCTTGGCGCTCTTCGATACGTTGTGTAATCGGGTGGATAGAAGCAGAAACGTCATTGATGTAGCTGATAGAACCATTTGGAGCAACAGCTAGACGGTTTTGGTGATAAAGACCATCTGCTTGAACCTTTTCGCGAAGTTCAGCCCAATCAGCAGCACTTGGAATAAAGACATCTTTAAAGAGTTCTTTAACACGGCCTGATTTTGGAACAAATTCGCCAGTTACATACTTGTCAAAGTAGCTACCGTTAGCATAGTCTGATTTTTCAAAGTTGTGGAAGGTGATACCACGTTCGCGGGCGATATTGTTTGACTCAACCAAGGTCCAGTAGTTCATAAGCATAAAGTAGATGCTTGTAAATTCAATTGACTCAGGAGATCCGTATTCGATGAGTTGTTGGGCAAGGTAGCTATGAAGCCCCATGGCACCAAGACCAAAGGTGTGAGCTAAACTGTTTCCGTGGTCGATAGTAGGGACAGCTACGATGTGTGAACTATCTGTAACGAAAGTAAGGGCACGAACCATAGCGCGAATAGAACGACCAAAGTCAGGTGACGTCATCATGTTGACCACGTTGGTTGATCCAAGGTTACATGAAACGTCCGTTCCCATTTGAAGGAATTCTTGAGCATCGTTGATCAAGCTTGGTTCTTGGACTTGAAGAATCTCAGAACACAAGTTACTCATGATAATCTTTCCATCAACAGGATTTGCACGGTTAGCCGTATCGATATTGACTACATAGGGATAGCCAGACTCTTGTTGCAATTTAGAGATTTCCGTTTCCAAATCACGCGCCTTGATTTTTGTCTTGCGGATACTTGGATTTGCAACTAATTCATCATATTTTTCAGTGATGTCGATGTAGTTGAACGGCACACCATATTCAAGCTCTACAGAGTAAGGGCTGAAGAGGTACATTTCTTCATTTTTACGAGCTAATTCGTAGAATTTATCGGGCACCACAACTCCAAGTGAGAGGGTCTTAACACGGACTTTTTCATCGGCATTTTCTTTCTTAGTTGAAAGGAAAGCGATGATATCTGGGTGAAAGACATTGAGGTAGACAACCCCAGCCCCTTGACGTTGACCCAATTGGTTTGAGTAAGAGAAGCTGTCTTCGAAAAGTTTCATAACTGGTACGACACCAGAAGCGGCTCCTTCATAACCCTTGATAGGTGCGCCCGCTTCACGAAGGTTGCTGAGGCTAATTCCCACACCACCACCGATACGTGAAAGTTGAAGAGCTGAGTTGATAGAACGTCCAATAGAGTTCATATCATCCGTTACTTGGATCAAGAAGCAAGATACCAACTCCCCACGACGAGCACGACCTGCGTTCAAAAAGGAAGGAGTAGCAGGTTGGTAGCGTTGGTGGATGATTTCATTGGCGATATCAATCGCAACAGCTTCATCACCATCAGCAAAATAAAGCGCATTAAAGAAGACGCGGTCTTCCATGCTCTCAAGATAGTATTCCCCATCATTAGTTTTCAAGGCATATTGATTGTAAAACTTGTATGCTGCCATGAATGATTTGAATTGGAAGTTTTGGTCCTTGATAAATTGATGCAATTCTTCCAAAAACTCTGGACGGTATTTCTTAAGAAATGCAGTTTCAATGTAGTTGTGTTCAATGAGGTAGTTGATTTTATCAGTAATTGAATCAAAAAACATTGTATTTGGAACTACATTTTCTTTAAAGAAGGCATCCAAGGCTTCCTTATCTTTATGAAGCATGATTTGTCCATTGACAGGACGGTTGATTTCGTTATTGAGACGGAAGTAAGTTACGTCCTCAAGATGTTTTAATCCCATAAAATTTCCTTTATCTAATTACAAAAGAAAGGCTTCTAAGTTAGCCCTAGAAGCAATTTCTTCTGGATGATGTACTAAGATTATGCTAATTGTTTCAGTTTTCCTGGTTGGAAGCCTGAAAAGACTTCAGTTGGTGTTTGGATAACAGGAGCAGCGCTGAAACCGAGCTCTTTAACTTGATCGATGTACTCTGGTTGCTCGTCGAGATTGATCTCACGATAAGTGACATTGTTGCTGTCCAAGAAACGCTTGGTCATCTTACATTGGACACAGTTGTTTTTAGAATAAACGGTTACCATTTTCGTAACTCCTCTTTCAAAATTGATTACTTTCTTAGTATATCAGAAAAAAAAACTTTGTCAAACTTTTTAAACTAAATCTTGTGCTAAAAAGTTACAGTTTCAAAAACAAAGCACAAGATATAGTGTTTTGTCAGAGTGTAAAATTGGGTTTTCATTGAACTATCAAAGTTTATCAAAACAAAAAAACTATATACTGTATATTGGTAAGATAAATAGAAGATTTTCAGCAAGTTATCAGAAAGGAAAACGAAGAAAATAGCAAAAATCGTAAGAACAGGAATAAGTCTAGCTGAGACAATACTTTAATAAAATAGAAACTGTAATATTTACGAAAAAAAGAAATTTTCTACACAAGATGTCCCAATATTTTGTATTAGAATATCTAAAATATAACCAAAGTGGAAATGACAGATTATGATGTATTCATAAAAATGGATCATTGGTTAATTTTATATAGGATACTTATGAGTTTCGTATCCTTTCATAAGGAGTATATAAATACAATGTTTGAAAAAGTTCATTTTATGTGATACACTATCTGTGATTATAAGATTAAAAAATGGATATCTGAATGCTTTTGTTTGATAGAGAATGTTATCAGATTATAATTAGATTAAATGAATGAAAGAACACAGAATTAGGAGGCGCGTGGTGAAAGAAAATGATGTTATTTTAAAACGGCAATCGACTCAAATATTTTTTAAGAATGGTGATACGGATTTTTTCTTCAATTGGTTGTTAGGAATCGGTGAAATTTTTGGTTTCTCTCATGGAGAGCTTTATTATCTTGCTCAAAGATTGGGGAACTCACCAAAGCCTGATGACTGGAAAAATGTATTTTTATCGCATGTAAACTACCTTGAACAAGAAGCAAGTAATTCAGGATTGAGTGAACAAACAAAGGCGCAGTATTATCTTGCACAGACCTACTCACTTCGCTCGGCAATCCAATTTACCGATCCATTTTCTGAAGAGTATTTACCGACCGTTCGTCAAATGGAGAAGGTGTTTTCTAGTGCAATTCATTCACTAGGTGCACCGATTGAAAAATTAACTATTCCCTATCAGGGTTCTTACTTGCCTGGTTATTATCTTCATAGCGACGATAATTGCCCAACGATAATCATGATTGGTGGAGGTGATACTTATCGCGAAGATTTATTTTACTTTGCAGGATATCCTGGATGGATACGAAATTATAATGTTTTAATGGTTGATCTTCCTGGTCAAGGGAGCAATCCTAGTAGAGGGCTGGTCTTTGATGTGGATGCTTCTATTCCAATTTCATTATGCATAGACTGGTTGGAAAATAGAAATCCTAAACTAAATTATTTAGCTATTTATGGTGTCAGCGGAGGGGGATATTTTACTGCACAAGCTGTCGAAAAGGATCCAAGAATTCATGCTTGGATTGCTAGTACCCCTATTTACGACGTTGCAGAACTTTTCAGAAAAGAATTTGGATCAAGTTTGAAAGCACCTAGTTGGTTAATAAATGCCATTTTAAAATTAGCTGGAAATTGGAATGAATCAGCAAATTTAAATCTTAAAAAGTATGCATGGCAGTTTGGTACTTCTGATTTTAAGAGTGCTATTGATGATGTATTTAACCATGCAAAGATTGTGGATTACCAAAAAATTCAATGCCCATGCCTTTTTATCATGGGAAAGGGTGAGGGTGCTGAACTGCAGCATCAAACTAAGGTGATTTATGAAGAACTTAAATCTAAAAATCAACAAACTAAACTTCAAGTATTTGAGGCGGAAAGTGGTGCGGACGCTCATTGCCAAGTCAATAATCTAAGACTCGCCCATAATGTCGTTTTTGATTGGTTGGATACTTTATTTGAATGGAATCAATCAAAGTTTTAGTTCTACTTATACCACTTAGATATATCTACCTTTTTACTGTTAGGGGCTACAAACTTATTTTACTTTAAGTAGCAAATTGGATAAATTCTCTACTGTTGATGGTAAGAGTAGGTTTTAGAATTTCAGGATTTGATGAAGTCTTTTCAAATAATGGATTTACTGAGTTATATTAATTATAGTTAAATAGTATTATTTCATTATTTACTAGGATTGTCCTCTGATTGGTATTAAGGGAAAATAGCTTTGAAAATTGAATTTTGATGATGACATTCTTTGAACAATTAGTGTTTAGATATGCTATTTAGTTACTAGAGTGCTCATTTAATAGAAAAAGAAGTAATTTCATTTTCAGTAAAAGTCCATAAAATACTTGAAAAATTATCTAGAAGGTGATATAATACAGTCTTGTAAGGGTTATCACATATAACTCAAAAAAGAAATAACTAAAGGAGAGTCAAACTATGGCTTCTAAAGATTTCCACGTAGTGGCAGAAACAGGTATTCACGCGCGTCCAGCAACATTGTTGGTTCAAACAGCTAGCAAATTTGCTTCAGATATCACTCTTGAATACAAAGGTAAATCAGTAAATCTTAAATCTATCATGGGTGTTATGAGTCTTGGTGTTGGCCAAGGTGCTGACGTTACAATTTCAGCTGAAGGTGCAGATGCTGACGACGCAATCGCTGCTATCACTGAAACTATGGAAAAAGAAGGATTGGCATAAGGAAAATGACAGAAATGCTTAAAGGAATCGCAGCATCTGACGGTGTTGCAGTTGCAAAAGCATATCTACTCGTTCAACCGGATTTGTCATTTGAGACTATTACAGTCGAAGATACAAACGCAGAAGAAGCTCGCCTTGATGCCGCTCTACAGGCATCACAAGACGAGCTTTCTGTTATTCGCGAGAAAGCAGTAGGTACGCTCGGTGAAGAAGCAGCTCAAGTTTTTGACGCTCACTTAATGGTTCTTGCTGACCCAGAAATGATCAGCCAAATCAAGGAAACAATCCGTGCGAAGAAAGTGAATGCAGAAGCAGGTCTGAAAGAAGTAACAGACATGTTTATCACTATCTTTGAAGGCATGGAAGACAACCCATACATGCAAGAACGCGCTGCGGATATCCGCGACGTGACAAAACGTGTATTGGCCAACCTCCTTGGTAAAAAATTGCCAAACCCAGCTTCTATCAATGAAGAAGTGATTGTGATTGCGCATGACTTGACTCCTTCAGATACAGCTCAATTGGACAAAAACTTTGTAAAAGCTTTTGTAACCAACATTGGTGGACGTACAAGCCACTCTGCTATCATGGCGCGTACACTTGAAATTGCAGCAGTATTGGGAACAAACAACATCACTGAAATCGTTAAAGACGGTGATATTCTTGCCGTTAACGGTATCACAGGTGAGGTTATTATCAATCCAACTGATGAGCAAGCGGCTGAATTCAAGGCTGCTGGTGAAGCTTATGCGAAACAAAAAGCTGAATGGGCTCTCTTGAAAGATGCTAAAACAGTAACTGCTGATGGCAAACACTTTGAATTGGCTGCCAACATCGGTACTCCAAAAGACGTTGAAGGTGTCAATGACAACGGTGCTGAAGCTGTTGGTCTTTACCGTACAGAGTTCTTGTACATGGATTCTCAAGACTTCCCAACAGAAGACGAGCAATACGAAGCTTACAAGGCTGTACTTGAAGGAATGAACGGTAAACCTGTTGTCGTTCGTACAATGGATATCGGTGGAGATAAGGAACTTCCTTACTTCGATATGCCTCACGAAATGAACCCATTCCTTGGATTCCGTGCCCTTCGTATCTCTATCTCTGAGACTGGAGATGCTATGTTCCGCACACAAATCCGTGCCCTTCTTCGTGCGTCTGTTCACGGTCAATTGCGTATCATGTTCCCAATGGTTGCGCTCTTGAAAGAATTCCGTGCAGCGAAAGCAGTCTTTGACGAAGAAAAAGCAAACCTTCTTGCTGAAGGTGTTGCAGTTGCGGATAATATCCAAGTTGGTATCATGATCGAAATCCCAGCAGCAGCCATGCTTGCAGATCAATTTGCTAAAGAAGTTGACTTCTTCTCAATTGGTACAAACGACTTGATCCAATACACAATGGCAGCAGACCGTATGAACGAACAAGTTTCATACCTTTACCAACCATACAACCCATCAATCCTACGCTTGATCAACAATGTGATCAAAGCAGCTCACGCTGAAGGGAAATGGGCTGGAATGTGTGGTGAGATGGCTGGTGATCAACAAGCTGTTCCACTTCTTGTCGGAATGGGCTTGGATGAGTTCTCTATGTCAGCAACATCTGTACTTCGTACGCGTAGCTTGATGAAGAAATTGGATACAGCTAAGATGGAAGAGTACGCAAACCGTGCCCTTACAGAATGCTCAACAATGGAAGAAGTCCTTGAACTTCAAAAAGAATACGTTAATTTTGATTAATCGAAAAGTCCTTGCAACTCAGTTGCAGGGGCTTTTTTAAAGAATTTTCAAGAAAATCTTTTTTATATAAAGTCCATTCTAGAGAAAGTAGCGGTGAAGAATAAAAAAATACTTAACTGGTTCATAAAATTCTTGACAAGTTGCAAATTTAGGAGTAAACTATTAACCAGTTAATTAATAGAGAGGAGTTTCTGCAATTTAGAAATGAATTGCAAATAGAAATATCAAAAAAGAAAGTGAGTTTCAATGAAAATTAATAAAAAATACCTTGCTGGTTCTGCGGCAGCTTTAATTTTAAGTGTCTGTTCTTACGAGTTGGGACTGTATCAAGCTAGAACAGTCAAAGAGAATAATCGTGTTTCCTATATAGATGGAAAACAAGCGGCGCAAAAAACGGAGAATCTGACTCCTGATGAGGTTAGCAAGAAAGAAGGCATCAATGCGGAGCAAATCGTCATCAAGATAACAGACCAAGGATATGTTACTTCGCACGGCGACCACTATCATTACTATAATGGCAAGGTCCCTTATGACGCTATCATCAGTGAAGAGTTGCTGATGAATGATCCAAACTACCAGCTCAAGGACGAGGATATTGTCAGTGAAATCAAGGGCGGTTATGTGATCAAGGTAGATGGAAAATACTATGTTTACCTTAAGGACGCATCCCATGCGGATAATGTCCGTACGAAAGAAGAAATCAATCGGCAAAAACAAGAACATAGTCAGCATCGTGAAAGAGGGACTTCAGCAAACGATGGTGCGGTAGCCTTGGCACGTTCACAGGGACGCTACACCACAGATGATGGTTACATCTTTAATGCATCCGATATCATTGAAGATACTGGTGATGCTTATATCGTTCCTCATGGCGACCATTACCATTACATTCCCAAGAGCGAGTTATCAGCCAGCGAATTGGCTGCAGCAGAAGCCTTTCTATCTGGTAGAAGTGGCCAATCAAATACGCCTACTTATCGCCGTACCAATAACAACAGTGCTAGCAGCGATGTAGATAGATGGACTCCATCCTATAATAATCAAGGCAACAGCTATACGAACACGAACACAGCTAACAACAGTAGCGACGATAACCAAGCAAGTCAGAGTGATGAGGATATTGATAGCCTTCTGAAACAACTTTACGCCTTGCCGCTCAGCCAACGACACGTAGAATCTGATGGTCTTGTCTTCGACCCAGCACAGATTACAAGTCGAACAGCTAGAGGAGTTGCTGTGCCTCATGGGAACCATTACCATTTCATCCCTTATTCACAGATGTCTGAATTGGAAGAACGAATCGCTCGTATTATTCCTCTACAGTACAGTTCGAACCATAGGGTGCCGGATTCAAGACCAGAACAACCAAGTCCACAACCGACTCCGGAACCTAGTCCAAGCCCGCAACCTGCACCAACTCCTCAACCAACTCCAAGCAATCCAATTGACGAAAAATTAGTTAAACAGGCTATTCGAAAAGTAGCTGACGGCTATGTCTTTGAGGAGAATGGAACCTCACGTTATATTCCTGCCAAGAAGCTTTCAGCAGAAACAGCAGCAGCAATTGATAGTAAACTAGCCAAGCAAGAAAGTTTGTCTCATAAACTCGGAGCTAAGAAAACCAATCTCCCATCTGATGATCGAGGATTTTACAATAAGGCTTATGATTTACTAGCAAGAATTCATCAGGACTTACTTGATAATAAAGGGCGCCAAGCTGATTTTGACGCTTTGGATAAACTGTTGGAACGTTTAAATGATGAAAGCAGTGATAAAGTCAAGTTGGTGGATGATATCTTGGCCTTTCTAGCACCGATTCGTCATCCAGAACGTTTAGGAAAACCAAATGCGCAAATTGCCTACACTGATGATGAGATTCAGGTAGCCAAGTTGGCAGGCAAGTATACAACAGAAGATGGCTATATCTTTGATCCTCGTGATATCACCAGTGATGAGGGGGATGCCTATGTAGCTCCACATATGACCCATAGTCATTGGATTAAGAAAGATAGTTTGTCTGAAGCCGAAAGAGCGGCAGCCCAGGCTTATGCTAAAGAGAAAGGTTTGACTCCTCCTTCAACAGACCATCAGAATCCAGGAAATACGGAGGCTAAAGGAGCAGAAGCTATCTACAACCGCGTGAAAGCAGCTAAGAAGGTGCCGCTTGATCGTATGCCTTACAATCTCCAACATACCGTGGAAGTTAAAAACGGTAGTTTAATCATTCCTCATTATGATCATTACCATAACATAAAATTTGAGTGGTTTGACGAAGGACTTTATGAGGCACCTAAGGGGTATACTCTTGAGGATCTCTTTGCGACTGTCAAGTACTATGTCGAACATCCAAACGAACGTCCGCATTCAGATAGTGGTTGGGGCAATGCAAGTGATCATGTTCAAAGAAACCAAAATGGTCAAGCTGATACCAATCAAACGGAAAAACCATCAGAGGAGAAACCTCGGACAGACAAACCTGAGGAAGAAAAGCCACGCGAAGAGAAGCCTCAAAGTGAGAAACCAGAATCTCCAAAACCAACTGAGGAGCCAGAAGAAGAATCACCAGAGGAACCAGAAGAACCTCAGGTTGAAACTGAAAAGGTTGAAGAAAAACTGAGAGAGGCTGAAGAGCTACTTGCAAAGATCCAAGACCCCATTATCAAGTCCAATGCCAAAGAAACTCTCACTGGCTTAAAAAATAACCTGCTATTTGGCTCCCAGGACAACAATACTATTATAGCAGAAGCTGAAAAATTATTGGCTTTGTTAAGGGAGAGTAAGTAGTTGTAACAACATTTTCTAACTCCTAAAAACAGGATAGGAGAACTAGAAAAGTTAAAATCGAAAATGAGAACAGAATGTAAGTTCTAGTTCTCATTTTTTTCATGAAAATATGTAAAATATCTTGACATATAGTGTAAATAAAGATAAACTATTTACTAGTTAATTAAATGGTTAAATACTAGTTAAGGAGTAACGATGAAAAAAAGAACATTTCTATTATTAGTGGTAGGTCTCTTGGTTCTTGTCTTAGGAGCATGTAGCCAAAAAGAAAAACAAGAAGCAAAAGGGATGAAGATTGTAACAAGTTTTTACCCAATCTATGCCATGGTCAAAGAGGTATCAGGTGACTTGAATGACGTACGGATGATTCAGTCAAGTAGTGGGATTCACTCCTTTGAACCGTCAGCAAATGACATTGCTGCTATCTATGATGCAGATGTCTTTGTCTACCATTCTCATACGCTCGAATCTTGGGCTGGAAGCCTAGATCCTAACTTGAAAAACTCAAAAGTTAAAGTTTTAGAAGCTTCTGAAGGAATGACCTTGGAGCGTGTACCGGGCTTAGAAGATGTAGAAGCTGGTGACGGCATCGATGAAAAAACACTCTACGACCCTCACACTTGGTTAGATCCAGAAAAAGCAGGTGAAGAAGCTCAGATTATCGCTGACAAACTTTCGGAGATTGATAGTTCTAATAAGGAAACGTATCAAAAGAATGCTAAAAACTTTATCGCTAAAGCCCAAGAATTGACTAAGAAGTACCAGCCTATTTTTGAAAAAGCGAGTCAAAAGACCTTTGTTACACAACACACAGCCTTTTCTTATCTCGCTAAACGCTTTGGTTTGAAACAACTTGGTATAGCAGGGATTTCCCCTGAACAAGAGCCGAGTCCGAGACAGTTGACAGAAATCCAAGAATTTGTCAAAACCTATAAGGTCAAAACCATCTTTACTGAGAGCAATGCTTCTTCTAAAGTCGCTGAGACCTTGGTCAAATCAACAGGAGTTAGCCTAAAGACACTCAATCCTTTGGAAGCAGACCCTGAAAATGACAAAACTTACTTAGAAAATCTAGAAGAAAATATGAATGTTCTTGCAGAAGAATTAAAATGAGGAGATTATGAAAATTAAGAAAAAGTATCTTGCGGCGGGATCGGCTTTAGTCCTTTCCCTGAGTCTTTGCATCTATGCATTGAACCAACACCAGGTAGAAGGAAACAAAGATAATAACCGTGTGTCTTATGTCGATGGGAAGCAAGACTCTCAAAAAACAGAGACCCAAACACCAGATCAAGTTAGCAAAAAAGAAGATATTCAGGCAGAACAAATTGTTGTGAAAATTACCGATCAAGGTTATGTGACTTCACACGGTGATCATTTCCATTATTACAATGGGAAAGTTCCTTTTGATGCGATTTTCAGCGAAGAACTGTTGATGAAAGATGCCAATTATCAACTGAAAGATGCTGACATTGTCAACGAAATCAAAGGTGGCTACATTATCAAGGTGGATGGCAAGTATTATGTTTACCTTAAGGATGCGACACATGCTGATAATATTCGTACGAAGGACGAAATTGAGCGCCAAAAACAAGGTCATACTCATGATGCACCAACTTCTAACAGTGCAGTGGCGCTTGCTCAATCTCAAGGACGCTATACTACCGATGATGGCTACATCTTTAATCCATCTGATATTATAGAGGATACTGGTGATGCTTATATTGTTCCTCACGGTGGACATTACCACTATATTCCAAAGAGTTCTTTGTCTGCCAGCGAATTGGCAGCTGCTCAAGCCTACCTCTCTGGAACTAGAAAACAACCGAGTGTGACTAACTATCGTCCAAGTCAAAATGGAACTAGTCAAACCACTAATCCTAGTCAACAAACTGAAAAACCAAGCAATTCAGACGAGAGCCTTCAAAATCTATTAAAACAGCTCTATGCACTTCCAAGTAATCAACGTTATGCAGAATCAGATGGCTTGATTTTTGACCCTGCTAAGATTTCAAGCAGAACACCAAGTGGCGTAGCGATTCCTCATGGAAATCACTATCATTTCATCCCATATACAAAGCTTTCTGCTTTGGAAGAAAAGATTGCGCGAATGATTCCTTTATCTAGCGACAGTGGGAAACCAACACCTTTAGAAAATCCAAGCAAACCAGCAGAACATCCAGCTCAACCAGATCATCCTCATGACCAAGACGGTGACCATGGAAGTCAGAATACCAACCATGAAGACCATGACCATGATGGAGAGGAGCATGACCACCATCACGGCGAAGAACATGATCATGGTTTTGCAGCTGACCGTGTCATCAGTGAGGATGAGCAAGGGTTTGTAGTTTCTCATGGAGATCACGCTCATTATTTCTTTAAGAAGGACTTGACTGCAGCACAAATCAAAGCTGCCCAAGATCACTTGAAAGAAAATCATCAGTCTGAGCACGTTCAACCACTTGCAAAGACTGTGGAAAGTTTCTCAAGAGATGCTAGCGATGAAGAAAAAATCAAGTATATCTCACAGACCTACGGGGTTCCGCTCGAAGCGATTCGCATTTCAAATGGATTCTTTGTCTTTGGAAATCCGGATCAAGCCTATGATCCAACCCATATCCATCCCTATGCTGTTCGAAAAGAACATGTTCGTATTCCTCTCCAAACTGGGAATCCAGAACTTGATTTCCTAAATGAACTTTATACAACTGCCCTACGTGATGGGGTGTCTCCTTATAGTTTACAGGTAGAAAGTGGTAGTTTTGTGATTCCTCACGGAGACCACAATCACTATATCAAGGTCCAAACTAAGGGCTATGAAGTGGCTTTGAAAAACAAGATTCCAGCCCTACAATCGACCTATCAACCTGGAGCTTTTGACGAGCAGACTGTTCTTTCTAAAGTTGATCAACTGTTAGCAGATAGTAGAAGTCTCTACAAGGACCAACCTATCATGCAGAGACGGGTTGAACTTGCTTTGGGTCAATTTATCGAGAACATGAAAAAATTAGCGACCAATTCAACTGCTGGATACTTAGCAGCTTTGGATCTCTTTGATAAGCAGTATATCCATGTGGATCAAAGTGTTTCTCCAGTCGAAACATCACCTTTGGACAAGAAATACCAAGCCCTTGTAGATAAGATCAATACACTGGATACAGATACTTATGGCTTGCCTAAGAAAGATCTTTTGGTACATTTGCAGGAAGCGAAACTAGCACAGGATGATACAGAGTTGGCTGCCATTGAAGCGAAACTTCAGGCCTTGCAAGATTTCCGAGATCGGACAGGAGTCACAACAGTAGAGTACATCAAGTATTTCTATGAACATGTATCTGATGGTCGTTTGAGAGAAGAACTTCGGAACCGTGTTGCCAAGTTGACTTGGGAACTTTACCAGTCACAATCTTTCCTCAAAGCAACCGACTTGAACAAGTTATTCCCAACTATTTACCAAACTAAGCTAGAAGTAGAAGAAGCTCTCAAAGAAGAACCCGTTTCTACAAAAGCTGGTAAGACTATTCTAGATACGGAAAAAGTAGATAGTCAAACTGCTAAGACCGCCATCTATGAATTCCTAAAAGAGCTCTACGGTGATTTTATGCCAGAAGAGCGGGTTAGCCATGTTAAGAAGGAAGAAGTGGATGCTCTTCTAACAAAAGCTGCCCAACTCCTAGCACGTGTCAAAGAAGATGGTGTCAAACAATCCCTAGCTGAAGAAGCAGCTAATATCAAAGCGGCTATTGAGAAGGAAAATGCAGACCTTGACGAAGCTAAAACACAACTTGAGGATCTTTTAAATCGTATTGCAGCGACTATCCAACGAGAGAAAAAAGAAGCAGAACAAGATCCACAAACGGTGATTATCTACCAAAAACTCTATAATGTCTTGCTCTCTCTTCACAAGTATTTAGAGGATAACAAAGGATCCGATGCTGACTTTGAACGTGTTGATGCCCTATTTGATCAACTTGCAGCCAAAAGCAGTGATAAAGAAGGTCTCCTCACTCTAGCTAAAGAAATCATTAGCTTGAACCAAGAACTCCGTTCAAAAGCAAGTGAAACTAATAGCCAATCTAAGTCTGAGAAAGACAGTGAAACAGATGCTTCTAAACCAACAGAAAAGCAAGCACAAAGTGAGTCTGAGCTAAGTGCTCAACCAAACGAATAAAAAGAAAGGCGAAGTAGCTAAGCTACCTCGTCTTTTTAGTCTTTATAAGATACAATGCCAATGATGGTATCCACCGCACGCTCCATGGTCTGAAGGCTGACGTATTCAAAACGTCCGTGCATGTTTTCACCTCCAGCAAAGATATTTGGAGTTGGAATACCCATAAAGGAAATCTTAGAGCCATCAGTCCCACCACGAATTGGTTCGATAATAGGCGTAATCCCTAGATCTTCCATAACAGTCTTAGCAATAGTAATAGGTGTCATGTCTTTCTCAATGACTTCCTTCATATTGTAGTACTGGTCTGTCAGAGTCAAGCTAACGCGATCATTCCCAAGCTCTTGATTCATCTTATCCGCAATAGACTGCATAGCCGCTTTACGAGCTTCAAAGGAATCCTTTTCAAAGTCACGAATGATGTAGCTTGCACGCGCCTCCTCGACACTACCTGTCACATCCATAAGATGATAGAAACCTTGGTAACCGTCTGTCAATTCAGGTCGGTCATTCTCTGGAAGTTGATTATGAAAATCAATCGCTAGCTGAAGGGCATTGACCATCTGTCCTTTAGCAGTACCAGGGTGAACATTGCGCCCTTGGAAATGAAGCTCAGCAGCAACGGCTGAGAAAGTCTCGTACTGAAGTTCTCCTAGCGGACCACCATCAACAGTATAGGCAAAGTCAACGTCAAAGTCATCTGCATCAAATTTATTAGCACCAACGCCAATTTCTTCATCTGGTCCAAAACCAACTCGAATCTCACAGTGTTTGATTTCGGGATGAGCAGTCAGATATTCAATTGCAGTCATAATCTCAGCAATTCCTGATTTGTCATCAGCACCCAGCAAGGTCGTGCCATCAGTTGTGATAAGCGTTTGGCCTGGATATTTCTCAAGACTCTTAAAGTCAGCTGGATCTAGTTTAAATCCAGAATCTCCTAAGTCGATAGCTCCACCATCGTAATTTTTGATGACTTGCGGATTAACTCCCTCAGCATTAAAGTCAGCTGTGTCCATGTGGGAGATGAAGCCAATCTTGCGTGTCAAGCTGGGATCATTAGCTGGTAAGGTACCAATGGCAAAACCATTTGGGAGGTAGTAAACATTTTGCAGACCGACACGTTTCATTTCAGGAATAAGAACATTGGTCGCAAAATCTATCTGGCTTTGCGTACTTGGAGTAGTAGTCGAGTGTTCATCAGAACGCGTATTGACCTTAACGTAGGTCAAAAAACGATCTAAAAGGTTCGGATAAGTCATAAAAACTCCTTTTACAATCATAAAATAGAATGCAAACTTCGGAAAAACCTTATTCTGAAAATTTCATGAATTTTGAAAAAATATAATAATTCAAATTCAATAGACTTTTAAATGAAATTTTGGATATTCTAGAATAAAATATATGCATTGATATTTTATGAGATTTTTTTATTCTTTTTTCATTTTACCATAGAATAGTTTGAAAGACAAAGAAGAATCATACTCTTTTATTGATTAATATAATATAAAATTAATCATATTAATTGACACTGCGTGAACTTTATTGTACAATTATCTTGTAAATGTCCTAGATTGATATAGTAACAATATTAGTACATTCTAGTTAAGGAGAATAAAATGAACATTCGTTTCGATTTTAAGAAAGTTCAAATTATTGCGCGCCGTTTAGTTACACTGTTAGCTATTCTCTTTTTGTGTGCTCCGATAAGCCTGTTAAATGCTGATTCTACTACAGAACCTCAGACAACCCTTCATAAAACAATTACTCCGATATCGGGACAGGATGACAAGTATGAGTTGTCATTGGATATCACGTCCAAACTGGGAACGGAGACCCAAACGGATCCCTTGGATGTTGTTTTAGTAGCAGACCTCTCAGGAAGTATGCAGAATCAGGATGTCCAATCTTTTGATGGACGGACGATCAGTCGGATTGACGCATTGAAAAATACTCTAAAAGGAACAAATGGTCGTAAGGGCTTAATTGATACCATTCTATCCAATTCAAATAATCGGTTATCCATGGTAGGTTTTGGCGGAAAGATTGATAATAAGTTTGCGGAACAAGCATGGAATTCCTACTACCGAAAATGGGAGTGGGGGTATCGGTATTGGCCGTATGAAGAGAGAACAGCATTTTATGATGGTGTGTCCCCATGGGATGATGCGGAAACAATTTTAAATTGGAATAACGATGCTAGTGGTTCAAAGACTGCAGTCAGTAATATGAGAATTGCTGGTGGCAAATCAATAGGGACTGAATCAGGAATCGGTACAGGAACCAATATTAGCGCAGGTATTCGTATTGCCAATCAATTGATAGATAGTGCAAGGTCTAATGCTAAGAAGGTTGTTATTGTTCTATCAGATGGTTTTGCCAATATGTATTACAATGACAATGGTTATACAGTTTACAACTATAACAATCAGAATGGATCAGAAACGGCGCCTGAATGGTTCTGGAATAATTTAGATGGATCTATCAATAATCTAGCCTATAGTCTCGCTCCAAAACTAGATGGTTTTTATTCCATTAAGTTTCGTTATTCAAATAACGTCGATAGTATTACCAGTCTGCAATATTATATGAGGCAACATAATGCCTCCATTCCAAATGAAATATTCTCTGCAAATGATGAAGACCAGTTACAAGACAGTTTCAAAGATATTACTGATAAGATTCTGCCACTGGGAATCCACCACGTGACCATCAAGGATGTTCTTTCTAAGTATGTCCAGCTATTACCAAACGGATCGTCAGAGTTTCGTGTCGTTAAAGAGAAAGATGGTAGCAGTGAAACATTAAGCAACGAGCAAGTAACTTTTGAAACCAAGACAAGTTCAGAAGGTTTAGTGGAGGTTACAGCTAATTTTTCTCCTAATTATTCCTTGGAAGATGGCGCTAGATATGTACTAAAATTTAAAGTTACATCTAGTCAAGATGCTTTGGATGCCATTGCTGGTGATAAAAAACTAGAGGCTGGTGATGCTGAAGGTTCTGATGTCAATAAACTCTACTCCAATAAAGGTGCCAGTGTCACCTATTCCTATGGAATAGGCACCTCTCAAACCAAGACCAAAGAATACTCTGACAACCCAACCTTTAAGCCTTCAGATCCATTAACGGTACCAGTGGAAGTTGAATGGCAAGGTGTGACGGGTGCGAGAACTGTTATTACAGCTGATCAACCGAGTAATGTTGAACTGAAACTGGTTCAAAAGAACAAGAACGGAGGTCCTGATAATCAAGACTATCGAAAGACTAATGTAAATGTTAGAACAAATATCTTTAATGAAACGAGGAACTTTGAAAAAGTTGCCAAAGGATATCAATACGATTTAATTGCACCGGACGTCCCAGCCTTTACCAAAGAAATAAAAAATGTTGGTACAGAAACTAAACCATCCTTCAAGGTAATCTATAAACAATTGCCAAGTCTGACGATTAAGAAAGTGTTGGAAGCTGAAAGTAACTTGAACAAAGAGTTTAGGATTAAGGTAAAACTAACCTCTCCTGATTCTACACCATTGAATGGAACTTTTGGCGATATAACTGTTGTGAATGGAGAAGCGGAGATCCGTGTCGAAAAACGAAAACGTTGGAAAGGTATTCTAAGCTATCTTCCTCGAGGAACCCATTACAAGGTTGAAGAAGAAGCCACATCAACAATTGGTTACCACGTTACATATGAGAATCAAGAGGGCGATCTGAATAAAGACGAGACCAGTACTGTCACGAATCACAAGCTTCCAAGTTTATCAGTTACAAAAAAGGTTACGGGTGTATTTGCCAACCTATTAAAATCCTTCAAGATTACCATTAACATTAGGGATGCTCAGAATAGTCCACTGAATGGAACCTATACTGCAACGGTAAATAATAAAAGAACCCCTCTGCAATTTACGAATGGTCGAGTGTCTATTGATCTAAACAAAGATCAAACCATAAAAATTGATGGACTTCCACTCAATAGTCACTATACCGTAGAAGAGGAATCAAACTCTTCTAGTGGATATCAGGTATCTTATGAAAATCAAGAAGGCAAGCTGGATGGAGACAAGTCCGCGACAGTCACGAATAATAAGAATAGCGTGCCTGAAACCGGAGTTGACTTCCTCAGCAGTACACTCATGTTAGGAATAATCCTTCCTCTAGGGGGAATCTTCTTTACAATCCTACTCGGATATCTAGTGGTACATAGGAGAAAATAATGCTACTTAAAAAGAAACATAAGAAAACAGTAACACAAGTCAATCGGGATAAGTCTCCGCCGAGTGTATGGGGAGATATCCTCTACTTAGTCAGTAAGCTTCTGATGGTTGGGTTTGTACTGGCCACCCTTTACTTTTTTGTCTTTGGACTATTGAGATACAATGACGATGGCATGAAGCCAGCCTTAAAAGATGGCGACTTGGTTGTCTACTATAGGTTGGATAAACGTTATTCGATTGGTGATCTGCTCGTCTATAGTTATAAGGGTAAGGAAAGAGTGGCGCGTGTCATTGCAACCGAAGGAAGTACGATCGATATAAACGAAAATGGTCTCATCATCAACGGTTCTCCTCAACAAGAGCAGGATATCTACAAAGAAACGCTGCTCTATAAGGAAGGGGCTACCTTCCCAATGAAAGTCCCAGCAGGACAACTCTTTGTCCTCGGAGACAATCGAACAACGGCTGTAGATAGCCGTGCTTTTGGAACCATTCCTATACAGGATACCCATGGCAAGGTGGTAACAGTCCTAAGGCGACGGGGCTTTTGATGACAATTTATGAAAAAAGAAATTTAAAAATAAAAGGAATAATCATGAAAAAAACATTTTTGAAAAAATTAGTTACTGCAAGTATTGCAGCTGTAACCGCCTTGTCGGTCTTTAGAGGAGTGCCAACATTTGCAGATGATAATGATGTGGCAACTGCCAAAGCAACTGGTGAAACAAGTGCAAAAGTTTCAATTAATAAGGTGTTGAATATTGCGGAAGGAATTACAACACCTGAAGCAACTTTTACATTTACTTTCACCCCAAAAACTGGTACATCATCAAATGGTGCACCTTATGAAACGATTTCTGATTCAAATGGAAAAATAGCTGCAAAGAATGTAGTTTATTCTAAAAGTGATCTTTTGCAACCAAATCAAACTAGTATTAAGAAAGATACTGGAAATATTTTCGAAAGCGTAACCTACACACACGCCGGAGAATATGTTTATACTGTAGCAGAAACTCAAAATGTTGGTTGGGCACAAATTCTGAAAAATAGCGTACCAATTGATTCTATGACATATGATAATCGTAGCTATGAAATGCACGTTATTGTAAAAAATAAGCAAAGCTCAGGTGTTTATATTTCATCTGTATATTTCAAACTAGTGTCTACAAGTTCTACTGCTAAAGTAAAACCATCTGAGAAGGGCGAACTTTATAAATATGATTTATTTGTAAATACTTACAGGAAAAATGCGGGTAAAATCACAAATCCAAATGAACCAACACCAAATAAACCTAAACCAGAAAATTTCAATCCAGGCGCAAAATCTTTAGTAATCAAAAAATTGGTAGAAGGTGATTCGGCTGATAAAACAAAAGACTTTACCTTTAAGTTAACTTTTACAAAAGCTTCAACAGACGATCAAGGTACATTTGTCGGACAAGTTGGTTCCACATCTTATACATTTGAGAATGGGAAAGAAAAAACAATTACCCTTCACCATGATCAATCTTTGGTATTTGACAATCTACCTGCAGGTACTCGCTATAAACTAGTTGAATCAGGATCTCAAGGTTATAAAGCAACAGCCTCATATAATGAAAATGGAGTTATAAGGAATCAAACGGGTACAGCTTCAGCTGATTTTACTCAAACTAGTATTTTAGTCGGTGAAAAGACAAATGATAATACCATTACAAATAGCTTGCCAAATGTTACCCCTACTGGTCTCTTGATTGACAACCTTCCTTTCATTTTGATGATTGGTCTTGGTTTGGCTGGATTTGTTGTTTTGTCTAAAAAACGCAGACAAGCTTAAGCAAGTGGTTTGACCGATGAAAATCAAGCGTGAGAAACCAAAAAGGAGTTTGTCTAGGCGTCTGGTCCTTGCTGTAGATGCATTGATGAATCATATCCTGCTCCTCTTGGCAGCCTTAGTCTTTCTCTTTGGTTTCTACGCCCTTTGGGATGCCAATCAGGTTTATTCTCAGGCTTCGTCAAGTGAGTATGAGGCTTATAGACCTGTTAGTACCAGTGAGAAGGATGAGCTTGCTAGTTTTTCTGGCTTTCACAAGCTACAGCAAGTCAATCCAGAGGTTCTCGGTTGGATCAATGTCTATGGCACCAATATCGACTATCCCTTAGTTCAAGCCAAAGACAATGAAAAATACCTGAACAAGGATTCCAAGGGAGAATTTGCAGCTACAGGAGCTATTTTTCTTGAGGCTCGAAATGAATCCAAGTTCGAAGACTTTAATACCATCATCTACGGTCACCATGTGGAAAATGGGGTCATGTTTGGTGATGTGGCTAAGTTTGCTGATCAGGAATTTTTTGACCAGCATCGTTACGGTAGTATATATTACAATGGTGTGGAAAAAGGGCTCGAGATCTTTGAGATGTTGGAGGTCGATGCCTATGACTTTAACATCTATGATCCAGGTATTAATGGGGATGATCGGCGCCAAGAATATATCGATCACTTACTCTCAGTTGCCATCCACAAACGAGATATTACACTGGGGCCAAATGACCATATCATTCTTCTCAGTACCTGTTTCCTAGACGTAACAAATGGGAGACATATCGTAGTTGCCAAGATTACGGATACAGTTCCAAAGAACACCTTCCATACGAAAAAATCAAAACCATTCCCTTATAGTGTCTTTGATGATTCGTCGCTCGGACGATTTCTCTCATCGATTCCTTTGTGGATATGGTATATCATCTTATTTATCTTGCTCTTGCTATTGATCTTCTTGCTCATCATCCTCTATTTGATCTTGCGTCGTAGAAGAGAAGCAAAGGAAGAAGGAGCAGATACCATTACTGACTAAACTACCAATAAAAGAGAAAGGGATAGCCTCTCTTGCTCTTTTATTTTCAAGGCTAGAAAGGAGAAAGAAGGAAATATGAAAACAAGTACGAGTCACAAGACCATAATGGTCATTCTATCCCTCTTTCTAGTTTTTTTCTGTCTTTTTACAGCTGATAGAGCTCTTGCGAGCGACTACGATCATTATAATCCCATTGAAAAGGATGCCAGCAGTACGGGCTTTGAAACCTTGCAGCACCTCAACAAGGATGTTTGTGGTTGGATTAGCCTTGATGGGACCAAGGTAGACTATCCCCTCTTGCAGAGTCAGGACAATGTCAAATACCTTGACCGCAATGCTTTTGGCGATTATACTGTGTCAGGTTCTATATTCCTAGACTATCGTTTTAACCCAAATTTTACGGACTTTAACACCATCATTTATGGTCACTCCATGGCTTCTGGTGCTATGTTTGGGGAGATTCAAAAATTTGCGGATCAAGATTTTTTTGAAAAGCATCGCTATGGTTCTATCTACTACAATGGTCGTGAACGTGGTCTTGAGATATTTGGGATTTTAGAAGTGGATGCCTATGACACGGAGATTTACCGAACTTTGAGTTCCAACGATGAGGAACACCAGGCTTACTATCAATATCTGCTAAGTAAAGCCAAGTACAAGCGAGATGTTTCTTTGACTTCAACAGACAAGATTGTTTTATTAAGCACCTGTTTCCTTAATATTACCAACGGAAGACATATCCTCTTAGCTAAAATAACGGATGCACCAGTAAAAGCCTCCCAGTATAAAAGTGGGGAAGCAGTAGGAACACGCTATTTTGACCAAGGTATACCAACGCATTGGATTTATATCCTTGCCTTTCTTCTCCTGATTATCGTCATTTTACTCCTTGTCGTTATCATCCTAATCATAAGACGAGATAGAAAAACAAAAGAACAAAAGAAATAGTAGACGTCGGAAGCGTTTACTATTTTTTTCTTTCATGATAGAATAGATAGTGAAAATAATATCATAAGGATGATAACATGAAAAAAGCTATATTAATGATGACCTTTGGATCTCCAGAGGAGATTAGTTTTGAAGGAGTAGCAGAATTTTTTACAAATATTCGTCGTGGTGTTAGACCCCAAGACCACGAGATTCAGACTCTCTATGACAACTATGTCCTTATCGGTGGGACGCCCTTGCAGCGGATTACACGTGAGGAGGTTGATTTAGTCAAGGAACGTTTAGGCGAGGAGTACGGTATCTACTTTGCCAATAAGTTTTCTCGGCCCTTTATCCCTGATGTGATCAAGCAGATGGAGTCTGATGGTATTGAAGAATGTATTTGTTTGATTTTGGAACCTCATTATTCCTTTTACTCAGTCATGGGGTATGAAAAGTTTTTGGAAAGCCAGCAGATCCGATTTTTAGTGATTAAGGACTGGTATCAACAACAGCCTTTGCTGGACTTCTGGACAGATGAGATTGAAAAAATTTTACGAAACCATGTGGGAGAAGAATCTTTCAAGGTAATCTTTTCAGCTCACAGTGTTCCCATTTTTGCCTTGGATTATGGAGATCCTTATATAGATCAGATTTTCGATAATAGCAAGCTCATTGCTGAACAACTCGGCCTAACAGCCGACCAGTATACCAATACTTGGCAGAGCGAAAGCGATATTGGAATCCCTTGGATCAAGCCAGATGTCTTAGAATATTTACGAGAACAAAAGCAACATCCAGAGCATTATATTTTTGTCCCGATTAGCTTTATCAGTGAACATATCGAAGTCCTTTTTGATAATGATGTGGAATGTTATGAGTTGTGTCAAGAATTAGGTGTCACCTACCATCGTCCACCTATGCCCAATACGGATAGCCGTTTAATTGACGCTTTAGTTGCTACTGTACGAGCCAATGAAGACAAAGAATTTAAAGCTTTTCTCCCAGAAGAAGAAACCTTCGATGAGTTAGCGCCTTCGGCAACTACAAAGGACATCATGGAGGAGACAGACGACCTTCAGATGCCAGAATTTGTCAAAAAACTCATTGAGAAAAAAGGCCGTGAAAATGTGAAGATGCCTTACTTGATTAAGAAAATGCTCGAAAAGGCTGGGAAGTTACCAAAAGAGTAAAGAAAAAAGGATTTAGCTTTAAGCTAAATCCTTTATCTGTTTTATTTTTTCTCAAGAAGAGCTTTGATTTCTTGAAGAACTTCAAGTTCAGTTGGAGCAGCAGGTGCTTCCTCAACCACTTCCTCTTTCTTACGAAGGTTTTGCGCTTTTTCCATAGCTTTAATAACGAAGAAAAGCACAGTACCTACAACGAGAAAGTTGATAATAGCACTCAAGAATTTACCATATGTAACACCATTCCATGCAAGCTCAGCGATGTTTTGTACTTTCGCAGCTTCCAAAGCTGGGTTCAATAGAAGTGGAGTGATGATATCGTTAACAAATGAAGTAACGATAGCACCAAATGCAGAGGCAATGATCACACCGACAGCAAGGTCAACGACATTACCACGAAGCAAAAATTCTTTAAGATCCTTTAACATTTTCATAAATTCCTTTCCTAATTTTCTAATTTATTATATCCTAAATTGTGACAAAAAGCAACTTGAACGCTCAAAGTGGTCAGTTGTTCCCTTTAAAAATATAGATTTTACTGAAAATATAGTTTAAAATGATGATCAAGATTTGTGCTAGAATAGTTTCAATCGTATTAACCCTATCTATATTAAATTCGACAAACTGGCCAATAATATCAGGGAAAGTTGTAACAAAGATATAAGTTAAAAGAACGTCAAGACCAAGAGTAGAAAGACGAGCTAAGAAAAACTTAGCCAGGCGGGTTGGCCAATTCCTTCTCTCTTGTTTAAAGACGATTGTATCATTTGTGAGAAAGGCAAAGAGAATCCCGATAATATTTGCGAGGGCAGTTGCGAGGATTTCCTGGTGGCTGATATGGTAAATAACCAAACGTGATACAATAGAAACCAGAGTAGTAGCGCCACCAAAAAAAAGATAGGCAAGGATTTCATTATCAAAGAAAGCTTTTATTTGATTTTTCATGATTTTAGTATAGCATAAAGTCATATATTGTGCTATACTGGTAAGGTTGATAACCTCAACCCTTGGTGCTTAGCTTCTTTCACCAAGCATATTTTACGCGGGAAACCGCTAAAGGAGAAAACATGAAAAAATTAACTGTTCGTGACATGGCAGACATCGCTATCGTTGCTGCGATCTATGTAGTTTTGACTATTACGCCACCAATCAATGTTCTTAGTTTTGGGGCGTATCAGTTCCGTATTTCAGAAATGTTGAATTTCTTGGCCTTTTACAACCCTAAATATATCATCGGTGTGACAATTGGATGTATGATTGCTAATTTATTTAGTAGTTTTGGCCTAATAGATGTCTTTGTCGGTGGAGGTTCTACCCTAGTTTTCCTTAGTCTAGGGGTATTGCTCTTTGCAAAATACAGCAAAGATTACCTCTTTAACGGATTGATTCGAAAAGATCATTTCTTCTTTTCAATCCTCTTCTCCATTTCAATGATTACCATTGCAGCTGAACTCCATATCTTGACAGAAGCTCCCTTCTTCTTCACATGGTTCTCTACTGGAATTGGTGAGTTTGCATCACTTATAGTGGGAGCGATTTTGATTGGTAAATTGGGACAGCGAATCGATCTAACAAAATAAGAAGTTTATAAGCTAGATTCTTGCTAAATCTAGCTTTTTTCATTCCATAAAATTAAAAGAGAGCGCTTGACAAGAACATAGAACTATAGTATACTTTTTAGGTAAGCTGATTTAGCTCAGTTGGCAGAGCGCATCCATGGTAAGGATGAGGTCGCCGGTTCAATCCCGGCAATTAGCATTAAATAGATAGAAAAACCCTTATTTACAAGGGTTTTTGTTATGTCTGCCCCAAATTTTTCAAAGATATTTCTTATGCACCTGTATAAATGAAGCAAAGAGTTTTGGCTGTTGACAAAAGTGACTCTATCTAGTAGAATAGTAGATGCGATGAGTCGATAGGCAGTCTTCGGACTGCTATTGAGCATAAGGAGGTCATAACGCAGGAGCGGACCTTGATGAGTTGTGTGAACCTGCTCATCACATGAAGATGCCTCTTAGTCCCTGGTCAATGACTAGGGATTTTTAATTTTCAGAAAATATAACCCAAAAATGCTTTTCAATTTCTGGAAAAAGTAGTATAATACATCTATTATAGAAATTTTTAGAAAATTCCGAAAGAGGTTATTTATGGGATATACAGTTGCTGTAGTCGGCGCGACAGGTGCTGTCGGAGCTCAGATGATAAAAATGTTGGAAGAATCAACACTTCCAATCGATAAAATTCGTTACCTTGCTTCTGCACGTTCAGCAGGCAAGACTTTGAAATTTAAAGACCAAGATATTACGATTGAAGAAACGACTGAGACCGCTTTTGAGGGTGTTGATATTGCACTCTTCTCAGCAGGTGGTTCGACATCAGCTAAGTATGCACCATACGCAGTTCAAGCTGGAGCGGTAGTAGTAGATAACACATCTTATTTCCGTCAAAATCCAGATGTACCATTGGTTGTGCCGGAAGTCAATGCTCACGCACTTGATGCCCACAACGGGATTATTGCTTGCCCTAACTGTTCAACAATCCAAATGATGGTGGCTCTTGAGCCTGTTCGTCAAAAATGGGGCTTGGACCGTATCATCGTTTCAACATACCAAGCAGTCTCTGGTGCTGGTATGGGAGCGATCCTTGAAACACAACGTGAACTTCGTGAAGTCTTGAATGACGGTGTGAATCCACGTGATTTGCATGCGGAAATCTTACCTTCAGGTGGTGACAAGAAACACTATCCTATTGCCTTTAACGCTCTTCCACAAATTGATGTCTTCACTGACAATGATTACACTTACGAAGAGATGAAGATGACTAAGGAAACGAAGAAAATTATGGAAGACGATAGCATCGCAGTGTCTGCAACCTGTGTTCGTATTCCAGTTTTGTCAGCTCACTCTGAGTCAGTTTATATTGAAACAAAAGAAGTGGCTCCAATCGAAGAAGTGAAAGCAGCTATCGCAGCCTTCCCAGGTGCTGTTCTTGAGGATGACGTAGCACATCAAATCTATCCGCAAGCTATCAACGCTGTTGGCTCGCGTGATACCTTCGTAGGTCGCATCCGTAAAGACTTGGATGCTGAAAAAGGAATCCACATGTGGGTTGTTTCAGATAACCTTCTCAAAGGTGCTGCCTGGAACTCAGTTCAGATTGCAGAAACGCTTCATGAACGTGGATTGGTTCGTCCAACAGCTGAGTTGAAATTTGAATTAAAATAGTCATATCGTTTAGGAGTTCAGATGAACTCCTTCTTTGAAATAGAGAGGTGTTTCTCATGTCTTATCAAGATTTAAAAGAGTGTAAAATCATCACGGCCTTTATTACCCCTTTCCATGAGGATGGCTCCATCAACTTTGATGCCATTCCAGCCTTGATTGAGCATTTATTGGCCCATCACACAGACGGCATTCTTCTAGCTGGAACGACTGCTGAGAGTCCGACCTTGACCCACGATGAGGAGTTGGAACTCTTTGCGGCTGTACAAAAGATTGTTAATGGACGTGTTCCTTTGATTGCGGGTGTAGGTACCAATGATACGCGTGACTCGATCGAGTTTGTCAAAGAAGTAGCAGACTTTGGTGGCTTCGCTGCTGGACTTGCGATCGTACCATACTACAACAAACCTTCTCAAGAAGGCATGTATCAGCACTTTAAAGCTATTGCAGATGCATCAGATTTACCTATTATCATTTATAACATTCCAGGGCGTGTAGTTGTTGAATTAACTCCAGAAACCATGCTTCGCTTGGCTGACCACCCAAATATCATCGGTGTTAAAGAATGTACCAGCTTGGCTAATATGGCTTACTTGATTGAGCACAAGCCAGAAGAGTTCTTGATTTATACAGGTGAAGATGGAGATGCCTTCCATGCCATGAACCTTGGTGCGGATGGGGTTATTTCTGTTGCCTCCCATACAAATGGAGATGAGATGCACGAGATGTTTACTGCCATTGCAGAAAGCGATATGAAGAAAGCTGCAGCTATTCAGCGTAAATTCATTCCTAAAGTCAATGCCCTCTTCTCTTATCCAAGTCCTGCTCCAGTTAAGGCGGTCCTTAACTATATGGGATTCGAAGCTGGACCAACTCGATTACCTCTAGTTCCAGCACCAGAAGAAGATGCTAAACGCATTATCAAAGTTGTCGTAGATGGCGACTACGAAGCAACTAAGGCAACTGTAACAGGTGTCCTTAGACCAGATTACTAATAAAGACAATAAAATCCATGACCGCAAGAAGGATCATGGATTTTTCTTATTTTCCTAAACAGAATTGGCTAAAGAGTTGGGTAATGAGTTCATCAGGAGCTGCATCACCTGTGATTTCTCCGAGAATTTCCCAAGTACGGGTCAAGTCAACTTGAAGCAAATCAACTGGCATCCCCAGTTCCAGCCCTTCATTAACAGCTTGTAGACTTTCAACGGCCTTTTCAATCAAGGAAATATGACGGGCATTTGACAAGTAAGTAGCATCTTGCTCGACCAAACCAGCATTTTCAAAGAAGAGATCGTTAATACGCTCTTCGATCTTATCAATGTTTTGGTTTTTAAGAACTGAAATACGGATGACATCTTCAGGTAGTTCCGAAGTTTCAATCGCTTCAGGAAGATCCGTTTTATTAAGTAGAATAATGCGGTTGGTATCTTGGCTGATTTCTAAGAGTTGGCGATCTTGGGCGGTCAGTGGTTCACTGGCATTTAGTACTAGTAGTACCAAGTCAGCTTCCTTGAGGGCTTTTCTAGAACGTTCGACACCGATTTGTTCCACGATATCATCTGTTTCCCGGATACCGGCTGTATCAATCAATTTGAGAGGAACCCCGTTAATGTTGACGTATTCTTCGATAACATCTCGTGTCGTACCAGCGATATCTGTTACAATAGCCTTGTCTTCACGAAGGAGATTATTGAGAAGACTGGATTTCCCAACATTGGGACGACCGATGATAGCAGTTGAAATTCCCTCACGAAGGATTTTACCACGACGAGCTGTTCTAAGGAGATTGGTTAGCAATTGCTCAAACTCCATAGTCTTCTCACGGACAACAGCGGTAGTAGCTTCCTCAACATCATCATACTCAGGATAGTCGATATTGACCTCTACTTGGGCAAGCGTATTGAGGATTTCTTGGCGAGTATTATTGATAAGATTAGAAAGAGAACCGTCCAATTGGTTGACTGCGATATTCATAGCCTTGTCTGTCTTGGCACGGATGATGTCCATCACTGCCTCAGCCTGTGTTAAGTCCACACGACCGTTTAGAAAGGCACGCTTGGTAAATTCACCCGGTTCAGCCAATCGAGCTCCTTCACGGATAGCTAGTTGGAGAATTTCATTGGTTACCGCAATCCCGCCGTGGGTGTTAATCTCGATAATATCCTCACGAGTGAAGGTCTTTGGAGACTTCATAGCTCCAACCATAACCTCATCCATGACCTTACCAGTTTGAGGGTCAACGATGTGACCGTAGTTGAGGGTATGGCTTGCAACCTTGCTCAAGTCTTTTCCTTTAAAAATCTTTTGCGCAATGGCAAAGCTATCTGTTCCGCTCAGGCGGACAATACCAATTGCTCCTTCACCTAGTGGAGTAGAGATAGCAGCGATGGTATCAAATTCACGTGTAATCATACTAATTCCTTTTGTATTTCTTTTCTTAGGATAGGTATCCAAGCATCTCTTCAAATTGTAACAAAATTAGACTATTTCTTCAATGGATGCTACTTGGATATTGAAAAAGCCTAAGCAATTCTGCTTAAGCTGGTTTATTTGGTGCGCATTTCACCTTGAGGGAAGTAGGTTCCTTCTGGCATGTCGTTGATGATGACATGAACGGCTGATTGAGGTGCTCCAGTGTTACGGACAACAGCTTCCGTTACTTCCTTAGCAAGAGCTTTCTTTTGCTCGAGCGTGCGACCTTCAAATAAATCGATGCGTACAAATGGCATAATAGCTTCCTCCACTAGTTTGTGATTTCTTCTATTTTACCACATTTTGCCGTTTAAAGCTTCAGGAAATTATGATATACTAGAATGTAGCAAAAATTTAGAAATGGACGTGAAATAGAAGCATGGCACAGTTGTATTATCGTTATGGGACTATGAACTCAGGTAAAACGATTGAGATTCTCAAGGTGGCCTATAACTATGAGGAGCAAGGAAAGGGAGTTGTGATTATGACTTCGGCTCTGGATACGCGTGACGGTGTTGGCTATGTGTCGAGTCGAATCGGCATGAAACGCCCAGCAATTGCGATTGAGGAAACGACAGATATCTTCGGCTATATCCGAGACTTACCTGAGAAACCATACTGTGTGTTGGTCGATGAGGCCCAGTTTCTCAAGCGTCACCATGTTTACGACCTAGCTCGTGTTGTGGACGAGCTAGACATACCTGTCATGGCTTTTGGTTTGAAGAATGACTTTCGCAATGAATTGTTCGAAGGTTCCAAATATCTCTTGCTTTTAGCTGATAAAATCGATGAAATAAAGACCATCTGTCAGTATTGTAAGAAAAAGGCGACTATGGTGTTGCGAACTCAAGATGGCGTGCCAGTCTATGATGGCGAACAAATTCAAATCGGTGGCAATGAAACCTATACCTCAGTCTGCCGAAAACATTATTTTGCCCCTGAAATCAATAAGGAGAATGAAGAAAAATGAACATCTATGATCAACTACAAGCTGTAGAAGACCGATATGAAGAATTAGGAGAATTGCTGAGTGACCCTGATGTCGTTTCAGACACCAAACGTTTCATGGAGCTTTCAAAAGAAGAGGCTTCAACTCGTGATACGGTAACAGCTTACCGTGAGTACAAACAAGTTCTTCAAAACATCGTTGATGCCGAAGAGATGATTAAAGAATCAGGCGGAGATGCGGACTTGGAAGAAATGGCCAAGCAAGAGCTCAAGGATGCCAAGGCTGAAAAAGAAGAATACGAAGAAAAACTGAAAATCTTGCTTCTTCCAAAGGATCCAAACGATGACAAGAACATCATCCTTGAAATCCGTGGAGCAGCTGGTGGAGACGAAGCGGCACTTTTCGCTGGAGACCTTCTAACTATGTACCAAAAGTATGCGGAAGCCCAAGGCTGGCGCTTTGAAGTTATGGAAGCCTCAATGAACGGCGTAGGTGGTTTCAAAGAAGTCGTAGCCATGGTTTCCGGTCAGTCCGTTTACTCTAAGCTTAAGTATGAGTCTGGTGCACATCGTGTGCAACGTGTCCCTGTGACAGAGAGCCAAGGCCGTGTCCACACCTCAACAGCGACAGTTCTAATCATGCCTGAAGTGGAAGAAGTAGAGTACGATATTGATCCAAAAGACCTTCGTGTTGACATCTACCACGCATCTGGTGCTGGTGGTCAGAACGTCAACAAGGTTGCGACTGCCGTTCGTATTGTTCACTTGCCGACCAATATCAAGGTTGAGATGCAGGAAGAACGTACCCAGCAGAAAAACCGTGAGAAGGCTATGAAGATTATTCGTGCGCGTGTGGCTGACCATTTTGCTCAGATTGCCCAAGATGAACAAGACGCTGAACGTAAGTCTACTATTGGTACTGGTGACCGTTCAGAACGGATCCGTACTTACAACTTCCCACAAAACCGTGTTACAGACCACCGTATCGGCTTGACTCTCCAGAAATTAGATACCATTTTGTCTGGAAAATTGGATGAAGTTGTGGATGCCTTGGTTCTTTATGACCAAACACAAAAATTAGAAGAATTAAACAAATAATGAAATTAGCTCAATTATTTTCAGATTTTGAAGAAGAGTTGATAAGACAAGGAGAGGAAGCAGAAAGCCTCTCTTTTGTCTATCGTAGCCTTAAAAAACTCTCTTTTACAGACTTTGTTTTTGCCCTCCAGCAAGAGGTAACAGAGGATGAAAAACAATTTGTAGAAGAAATTTACCAGCAGTTAGCGGCTCACAAACCAGCTCAGTATATCATTGGTCACGCAGATTTCTTTGGAATGCAGTTAAAAGTGGATGAGCGGGTTTTGATTCCTCGTCCAGAAACAGAAGAGTTGGTGGAACTCATCCTCACAGAAAATCCTGAGGAAAATCTTAAGGTCCTAGATATCGGGACTGGAAGTGGCGCCATAGCTCTTGGATTAGCTAAAAACAGACCAGATTGGTCAGTGACAGCAGCAGATATTTCCCAAGATGCCTTAGAGCTTGCATCAGAGAATGCTAGCAATCAAAATCTTAATATATTTTTTAAAAAATCTGATTGTTTTGCAGAAATTTCTGAAAAATATGATATAATTGTATCCAATCCACCCTATATCTCTCGTGAAGATGAGTCAGAGGTTGGTTTGAATGTTTTGCATTCAGAACCTCATCTAGCTCTCTTTGCAGATGAGGATGGCCTAGCTATTTATCGCAGAATTGCGGAAGATGCAAAAGACTATCTCGCAGATGGTGGTAAGATTTACCTTGAAATTGGATACAAGCAAGGTCAAAGTGTTCCTGCGCTTTTTAGGAAACATCTTCCTGAAAAACGGGTGCGAACACTCAAGGACCAATTTGGTCAAGATAGGATGGTTGTAGTTGATGATGGACAGGATTAGACAAGAGTTGGAAAAGGGCGGGGCAGTCGTTTTACCTACCGAGACAGTTTATGGTCTCTTTGCTAAGGCCTTAGATGAAAAAGCTGTCGACCATGTTTACCAACTAAAACGTCGTCCTAGAGAAAAGGCACTCAATCTTAATGTCGCTTCTCTAGAGGACATCTTGCACTTTTCAAAGAATCAGCCAACTTATCTACAAAAACTTGTAGATAATTTTTTACCGGGTCCCTTGACCATTATCCTTGAAGCCAATGACCGAGTTCCCTATTGGGTCAACTCTGGTCTTTCAACGGTGGGATTTCGGATGCCGAGTCACCCCATTACACTTGATTTGATTCGAGAGACAGGTCCTTTGATTGGGCCGTCTGCCAATATTTCAGGTCAGGCGAGTGGAGTGACCTTTGCTCAAATTCTAGAGGATTTTGACCAAGAGGTTTTGGGGCTAGAGGACGACGCTTTTCTAACTGGACAGGATTCGACGATTTTGGATTTGTCTGGAGACGAGGTGAAAATCTTACGCCAAGGGGCGATTAAGCGAGAAGATATTCTTGCACAGTTGCCAGAGATTTCTTTTGAGGAGGAATGAGATGCTAAGAGATTTGCAAGAAACAGATGTGAATGCTATATGTGAGATTAACCAAGAGGCTTTGGGCTATTCTTTTAGTCCAGAGGACACAGCTAGTCAACTAGCTAGACTGTCTCAGGATTCTCATCATTTCCTACTTGGCTATGAGGATGAAGTCAGCCGTGTCCTACTTGGATATGTCCATGCTGAAGTTTATGAATCCCTCTATTCCAAAGCAGGATTTAATATCTTAGGCTTAGCGGTTTCACCTCAAGCACAAGGGCAAGGTATCGGTAAAAGCTTACTGCAAGGGTTGGATCAAGAAGCAAAAAGACGGGGTTATGGGTTTATCCGCTTAAACTCTGCTGATCATCGTCTGGGAGCTCATGCATTTTATGAAAAAGTTGGTTATACTTGTGATAAAGTGCAGAAACGGTTTATTCGCATCTTTTAGTTTATTTTCTAATTGTAAAAACAAACTAAAGGACCAGTCACACTATAAAGGAGAAGACCTATGATTTTTGACAAAGACGATTTTAAAGCATACGATGCTGATCTCTGGAATGCTATTGCCAAAGAAGAAGAACGCCAACAAAACAACATCGAGTTGATTGCTTCGGAAAACGTGGTTTCCAAGGCTGTTATGGCAGCTCAAGGGTCTATCTTGACAAACAAATATGCCGAGGGTTACCCAGGACGTCGTTATTATGGTGGAACTGATGTGGTAGACGTGGTAGAAACTCTAGCTATTGAACGTGCAAAAGAAATTTTCGGTGCTAAATTCGCCAATGTTCAACCTCACTCAGGAAGCCAAGCCAACTGTGCGGCCTACATGGCCTTGATTGAGCCAGGTGATACCGTTATGGGGATGGATTTGGCAGCGGGTGGACACTTGACTCACGGAGCTCCTGTCAGTTTCTCAGGTCAAACATACAACTTTGCGTCATATAGCGTGGATCCTGAAACAGAACTCTTGGACTTTGATGCCATCTTGAAACAAGCTCAAGAAGTGAAGCCAAAACTAATCGTAGCAGGTGCTTCAGCCTATTCTCAAATTATCGACTTCTCAAAATTCCGTGAAATTGCTGATGCTGTTGGGGCTAAGCTTATGGTCGATATGGCGCATATCGCTGGCTTGGTTGCAGCTGGTCTTCACCCAAGTCCAGTGCCATACGCTCATATCACTACAACAACGACCCACAAAACTCTTCGTGGACCACGTGGTGGTTTGATTTTGACAAATGATGAAGACCTAGCTAAGAAAATCAACTCAGCTATTTTCCCTGGTATTCAGGGTGGTCCTTTGGAGCATGTTGTCGCTGCTAAGGCTGTTTCCTTCAAAGAAGTTTTGGACCCAGCCTTCAAGGAATATGCTGCTAATGTCATCAAAAACAGCAAGGCTATGGTTGAAGTTTTCTTGCAAGACCCTGATTTCCGTATCATTTCTGGTGGTACTGAAAATCACCTCTTCCTTGTTGATGTGACTAAGGTTGTAGAAAACGGAAAAGTTGCTCAAAACTTGCTGGATGAAGTTAATATTACCCTAAATAAAAACTCAATTCCATACGAAACCTTGTCACCATTTAAGACAAGTGGGATTCGTATCGGATCTGCAGCCATCACTGCACGTGGATTTGGTGAAGAAGAAAGCCGTAAAGTTGCTGAACTCATCATTAAAACCCTTAAGAATGCAGAAAATGAAGCTGTCTTAGAAGAAGTGAGAAGTGAAGTCAAAGCGTTGACAGATTCCTTCCCACTATACGAGGACTAATACTTTTATGGACATTTATATTAAGAAAGCTATTATCCATCAGTTCAGCCCAGACGATACTGAGTTGTTCTTAGCGGATAAGTTTCTCAATATCACTCCAAAAATCGAGGAATACCTACGCAAAAAAATCGAACGCGTGTATTCAGATGAAGCAAAGACTGGGATTTTCGAAGAAGAAAATCCCTTCTTCAATCACATCACAGATGATTTGTTGGAGACATCAGTAACACTGGCTAATCTCTGGAAAGAGGAGTTCAGCATTTCTGAAAATCTCAAGACCAATGACTTGGTTTTTGTTCAGTTTTCTAAAGAAGGCGTTGAACATTTCGCTTTCTTACGAATTGCTCTACGTGAGACCTTGACCCACCTTGGTGGAGAAGTTGATAATCCAATCAAGCTAACTCAGAATAACCTTCCTGGATTTGGAACAGGGGCTGATGAGGCTTTGGTGGTCAATCTTCAAAGTCGCAAGTACCATCTCATCGAAAAACGCATCAAGTATAATGGGACTTTCTTGAATTATTTTTCAGAAAATCTCCTAGCTGTTGCTCCCAAGATTTCACCAAAGAAATCCATCAAGGAATTGGAAAAAACGGCTCAGAGAATTGCAGAGTCCTTTAACACAGATGATTTTCAATTCCAATCCAAGGTCAAATCAGCGATTTTCAACAATCTGGAAGAAAGCAACGAACTGTCTCCTGAGAAATTGGCTAATGACCTTTTTGACAACAATCTGACAGCTCGCTTGAGCTTTATCGACCAAGTCAAGGAAGCTGTACCAGAACCAGTCCAGTTTGATGAAATTGATGCCAGTCGTCAGCTCAAGAAATTTGAAAATCAAAAACTTTCCTTGTCAAATGGAATTGAACTCATCGTTCCAAATAATGTTTACCAAGACGCAGAATCGGTCGAGTTTATCCAAAATGACAATGGAACCTATTCTATCTTAATCAAAAATATCGAGGATATTCAAAGTAAATAATGTTTAAATTTATAAGAAGAGTGCTTGTGCTAGCAGTCTTCCTTTTCGCAGGATACAAAGCTTATCATATCCATCAGGATGTTAAACAAGTCATGACCTACCAACCCATGGTGCGAGAAATACTCAGCGAAAGAGATACTCCAGCAAATGAAGAGTTGGTGCTCGCCATGATTTATACCGAAACGAAGGGTAAAGAGCGGGATGTCATGCAGTCTAGTGAATCTGCTAGTGGTACTACCAATACCATTGATGATGATGCCGCAAGTATTCGACAAGGAATTCAAACTCTAACAGATAACCTTTATCTTGCACAAAACAAAGGAGTGGATGTATGGACAGCCGTTCAAGCCTATAATTTTGGACCTGCCTATATAGACTTTATCGCTCAGAATGGCAAGGAAAATACACTAGCATTAGCCAAGCGTTATTCCCGAGAAACGGTCGCTCCTATCCTTGGAAATACCACTGGGAAGACCTACACCTACATCAACCCAATTTCTATCTTTCATGGTGCAGAACTCTATGAAAATGGTGGAAATTATTACTATTCGAGACAGGTACGCTTTAACTTTTACATCATGAAATTCTTTAATTTCTTTTAAGCATCTGGTTTTACCAGGTGTTTTTCACTATAAGCTTTCTTTAAGATTGATTTATTACCCTAGAAAGGTAAAGGAGGGAATATCCCATGAGAAAAAAATTCTTTCTAACAAGTGCTGCAGTTTTGTGGGCTGTAACAGCTATGACAAGCGTCCACGCAGCAACTGATGTTCAAAAAGTAATCGATGAAACCTATGTACAACCCGAATATGTCCTAGGTTCTTCTCTATCTGAAGACCAGAAAAACAAAACCCTTAGCAAACTTGGCTATGACGCATCAAAAGACACCAAGGATATCAAAACTATGACACCTGATATCTATTCGAAAATTATGAATGTGGCTAATGATGCTAGCCTACAACTCTATTCGTCGGCTAAAATTCAAAAGCTGGGTGACAAATCACCTCTAGAGGTCAAGATTGAAACGCCTGAAAATATCACCAAGGTGACGCAGGATATGTACCGTAATGCAGCAGTGACCCTGGGAGTTGAGCATGCAAAAATCACAGTTGCAGCTCCTATTCCCGTTACTGGTGAGAGTGCCCTAGCAGGGATTTACTACTCGTTAGAGGCCAATGGTGCTAAAGTACCACAAGCCAATAAAGACTTGGCTCAAGAAGAGTTAAAAGCCTTATCTGATATCAATGCTGAAAACAAGGACAAGTCAGGCTACGATGCCAATAAACTCAATGTGGCTTTGGCAGATATCAAGGCAGGAATCGCAAAGGCAAAAGAAGCCAAAGGAAATCTGACAGAAGAAGATGTCCGCAAAATCGTTGAAGACACGCTAAAAAACTACAAACTTGATCAGGTTATAACAGGAAACCAGGTCAACATCATCATCAATTTTGCACTTAACCTCTCGAAGAGTGACATCTTGAATAATGCTGATTTCACTAAAACCCTAAAAGACCTCAAGGAAAGCATTGTTTCCCAAGCTGGAGATAGCTTTAAAAATATCAACCTCAACTTTGATGCCAATAAAGCGCTAGAAGACGGGGGCAACTTCTTTAGCTCCCTTTGGCAAGCCATTGTCAACTTTTTCAAGAGTTTTGGTGCTTAGGTCATTTCATGATATAATAGATGGTAACAGAAATGTTGCCGTCTTTTTTGTCGGCCGATAGAAAGTGAAAAATATGTTAAAGAAAAATGATATTGTAGAAGTTGAAATTGTTGATTTGACCCATGAAGGTTCTGGGGTGGCCAAGGTAGAAGGTTTGGTTTTCTTTGTAGAAAATGCTCTACCAACTGAGAAAATCCTCATGCGTGTCCTTAAAGTCAATAAAAAGATTGGCTTTGGGAAGGTTGAAAAATACCTCGTTCAGTCACCTCATCGTAACCAAGACCTTGACCTAGCTTATCTACGCTCAGGTATCGCTGATTTGGGACATCTTGCCTATCCCGAGCAGCTCAAGTTTAAAAGCAAGCAAGTCAAAGACAGTCTCTACAAGATTGCTGGTATTATAGATGTAGATGTTGCTGAAACGCTTGGTATGGAAAATCCTGTCAAGTATCGTAACAAGGCTCAGGTACCTGTTCGTCGAGTGAATGGTGTCTTGGAAACTGGTTTTTTCCGTAAGAATTCGCACGACCTCATGCCTCTTGAAGATTTCTTTATCCAGGATCCTATTATTGACCAAGTCGTAGTAGTTCTACGCGATTTGCTTCGTCGTTTTGATTTAAAACCTTATGACGAAAAGGAACAGTCTGGCTTGATTCGGAACCTTGTGGTGCGTCGTGGCCATTATTCAGGACAAATCATGGTTATTTTGGTAACTACTCGTCCTAAAGTTTTCCGTGTGGAACAATTGATTGACCAACTAATCAAGCAGTTTCCAGAGATTGTGTCTGTCATGCAAAATATCAATGACCGAAATACCAATGCGATTTTTGGTAAGGAGTGGAAGACTCTTTATGGTCAAGACTATATTACGGACCAGATGTTGGGAAATGACTTCCAAATCGCTGGCCCAGCCTTTTACCAGGTCAATACTGAAATGGCAGAGAAACTTTATCAAACAGCTATTGACTTTGCAGGATTAAAAGCAGATGATGTGGTTATCGATGCCTATTCAGGGATTGGAACGATTGGATTATCCGTTGCAAAGCATGTTAAAGAAGTCTACGGTGTTGAAGTGATTGCAGAAGCAGTCGAGAATAGCAAAAAGAATGCCCGACTAAACAATATCTCAAACGCCCACTATGTCTGTGACACAGCTGAAAATGCTATGAAGTATTGGCTCAAGGAAGGTATTCAACCAACTGTTATCTTGGTTGACCCACCACGCAAGGGTTTGACCGAAAGCTTTATCAAAGCAAGCGCTCAAACAGGAGCAGACCGCATTGCTTACATCTCCTGCAATGTCGCAACCATGGCGCGTGATATCAAACTCTACCAAGAGTTGGGATATGAGTTGAAGAAAGTCCAACCGGTGGATCTATTTCCGCAGACGCATCATGTTGAGACGGTAGCGTTATTGTCCAAACTTGATGTCGACAAACATATAGATGTTGAAATTAAGCTTGATGAGCTTGATTTGACAAGTGCTGAAAGTAAAGCGACTTATGCACAAATCAAGGAATATATAT